>CALJBY010000258.1 GCA_938024025.1 uncultured bacterium | reverse complement strand
CATCCCCACAGACGCAAAAATCATTGCAATGTAGACCAGCGGGCTGAAAGGATTGGGACTTGCCGCAAGCAGGAACATTGCAATAGCACCACTTATAAGTGCAAGGATAATAGTAGGCACACGTCCCCATTTGTCCAGCATAACCCCAAGTATGGGGAAGACAATGAGTGTGGCAACGCTCATAACCATCATCGGGAGTGCTGCCTTAAAGGTTGCCTCCCCGGTGGACAGTCCAAGCTCTTTTCCGTATTTAACTGCCCACGTTATGATAAAAGTAGCAAGAATAATGATATCTGCCCTGGTTATTAAGCAGCACCAGTACGATGCCTTGAGCGCCAGGCTTTTTCTCACTACGGGAATAATCTTCAGCAAACCTACTTTCTCCTGTGTCACTTCGGGTAGGCGGTCCTTGAGAAAAAGTCCTGTAGAAAGTGCCCCACCCAGAGCAACTGCTATAATGATGTAGATAAACGCCGGAACTCCGATTTTCCCCATTATGGGAACAAACAGGCCAAAAATAAGAAGGGAGGAAAGGGCCATCATAACACCGTTCATTGCCATCCCTTTCCCTCGGTCCTTCTCATAGGTATAGTCAGCAACCATAGTGATGAACTGTGGGTAGCACAGTATAAGTCCAACACCAAGGAAGAGACGAAGCACGTAGGTAATTACCAGACCGGGGGCAAATTGGGTAAACTCAGCTGACCGTGAGGGGGCAAAACTTAGGAGGGCAGAAATCTGCGATGCTATCCCTGTGGGAACCTGTAGAAAAGAAGCAATCTCATTTGCCTGTCCAAGTAAATAGAAGAAAAGTGCAAGCACCACAAACCCAAGTAACGCCAGAATTTTTCTCCCCACTTTATCAGAGAGCGCTCCCACAAGTGCCACCAGTGCAAGGGTGGCGATCTCATTGAGGTTCATGAGCAGCCCGTTTATGGAGCCTGCAAAGTCCTGGTTTATTTTTATGACATCTTTCAAAAAGGCCGGCTGGAGTATGCCAAAAACAGCCATTAGCAATCCTGCTAAAAAGGTATTAAAAAAGAGGAAGAAAAAATTGTTCTTGTTAAGCTCAGGAGGAACTTCTATGCCGGCAAATTTTGCAGCACTCTTCGTCGTTTCACTCTTTTCAACCATATCTTCTCCTCTCTTATACGGGGTTACACTACACAGGTTTTTTATTCCTCGAAACGTTCCTGGACATCTTTAGGAGCATATTCCTCAACCAGCTTCATGTATCGTTCATAGCTTACTCTCTCGGCTCCTTCCTTCTTGACAATATCCTCTGCCATCTCTACCACCATTTCCCGGATGGCAGAAGGTATATCCATAAGAGCCTTGAGGGCTTCCTCTTCCCAGGGCATTCCTGTTTTAATCTCTCCTTCCGTTCTCTCCTCTTTAGGCGGTGGTTTCAGCTCGTGTTTTTCTATCTTGTCAATCAGGCCAAAATAAAAATATTTCCTCTTTTCGTCCCCCAGACCAATGGGAAGATTGAGCTTTCTGAAGCGCTCCTCTCTACCAAGCGTGATGAGCTCTTCATCAAGAACTAAGGCCACCACATTGCCAAGCACATGTCCCTGAATATTGTCTAGTAGATATTGTTTTTCTAGCGTACACTCAATAATCTGCCCGCACTCTTTTATGCTGGGTGGTGAAACTTTCTGCGAGGGAATGGGGGTAAACCGTGTGTTGTCCAGCTCGTTGACTCCTTTAGGATAAAAGCGACATGTTTCCATCAGATCTTCAAGAAAGTTTACCGGGGGGAAATTGACCACAAACTCACCAGTAGCGGCAATATTCTGATACGTATGTGTTGTTTTTCGCATGCCCACGATGACCCTTGGGTGGTGTTGCATTACATCATAGTGCATGAAGTAGGCATAGGGTGCAGCGTTAACAATGCCCTCTTTATTCACCGTTGTGATAATGGTTACCAGCTTGGGTAAAACCACGGCATCTGCATACCAAAAGGGTTTTATGGGTACTGTCTTTTTCATCATTTACCTCCTCACAACCTTATAAAGGTATTGTCAAAACCGAACCACGAAGAGCACGAAGAATAAGAATAAATGCCTAAAATGAGCTAAATTGCCTAGAATGCCTAAATTAAAAAAACAGGCATTACTCCACTACTCCAACACTCCAGTACTCCACCACTCCAGTTTTCATTCCGCAATCCGCATTCCAAAATGTGAAGGCTCAACCACTCCAGATTCTCAAGTCTGCAATTCGCAGTCTAAAATCAGGAAAAAGGCTACCAGCTATAGTGTTCGCATAACTCTGGCAGCCCAGCCTTCTATAAAACCATTTCAAAAAGCACGTTACTAATCAGATTCACTATCCGCACTAGAACTGTAACTTTCCGTCTCCCGATCACTCAGGGTTTGGCCTTGTCGTGTAGTATTAAATTGTGCATAATCAAATACCATGCTGTGCTTTTTTGTCAAGCTGGAAATAGTTGACCATTTGAATAGTCTGTTGAATGTACTCCGGATTGGAGATAGACCCCTCGTTATAGAGGTGTCTCAGATGAGTAAATAAAGCAGTTTATACCAATACTGCTCGGTAACATGTATAACGGTTTATAGTGATCTCCCTTCTCTTTCCTTCTTGACATTACCTCACAAAATTTTTTATAAAGTAGTTACATAGATATGATCTAATGAACGATACGCTAAAGGAGGTGATTTCATGAAAAGGAGTATTGCTGTATTAGTTTGCATTGCGCTTTGTTTAGCCCTTCAAGGTATCACTACTGTTGCACTTGGACAAGAGTGTTCTGTCAGTGTAGTAAAGGATAGTTTTTCGAAATCACACTGGGTAGCTCGTCCTGCTTTGATAAGGATTCAAACAACGGGTTTTGCTATTTTACAGAGAACCGAGGTTACATTCACCTCTGATGCATCGGGAGGAATTTTTCAGTCTGTGATACCACTTGTCAAACTGGTGGGCAGGGATGTTGGGATAATCAATCAGTTTGTCATCATAATGCCTGCCATTGCAACAGGAAACTTTGACGCGGCCACAGAAACAGTATCTGTTTCTGTTGAGGGTTGCGAGGATACTGCCCAATTTGAACTCAACATTCTGAGTCTCAGTATTCCGCTTAGTGAGTAAGAAGAATGTATGAAAAAACAGAAACACAGCAAAAAGCCCGATAGGTAAGAGCACGCCATCGGGCTTTTCCTTATCGGCACAATAGCGAGCGGT
>CALJBY010000257.1 GCA_938024025.1 uncultured bacterium | reverse complement strand
GAGATATCTTTTTAAGGAAATGAGATGGCAACAACGAAGAAACCACCCTGGATAAAGGTAAAAGGTCCGAGCGAAAAGTGCTTAAGTGACATGAAGAACATGCTCGATAGCCTGAACCTTCACACGGTGTGCGAGAGCGCTATCTGTCCTAATGTAGGCACCTGTTTCTCCAAGGGCACCGCCACGTTCATGATATTGGGAAACATCTGTACCCGCACCTGTGGTTTCTGCTCCGTTACCCATGGTGCTCCCCTGCCGGTGGACCCTGATGAGCCCCTGCGCGTAGCCCAGGCAGCTGCCCAACTTAATCTCAAGCACGTGGTCATCACCTCGGTCACCCGGGATGATTTACCGGACGGAGGTGCACAACAGTTCGCTGCAACCATCCGTAAGGTCAATGAACTCCTGCCGGATGCATCCACAGATGTCCTTATCCCCGATCTGCGCGGATCACAGGAAAACCTCAAGACAGTACTGGATGCGCACCCCGATATCCTTGCACATAATCTTGAAACCATACCCCGGCTTTATACAACGGCCCGACAATACTCCCACTATGAACTTTCTTTAAAAATACTCAAGTGGACCAAAGATCTGGATGCCACTATTTATACTAAGTCCGGCATAATGCTTGGCTTGGGAGAAACCAGAGAAGAAGTCCTGCAGACGATGGATGATCTGAGGAAAGTGAAATGCGACTTTCTCACCATCGGTCAATACCTGAGACCAACACCCCAGAATGTTGAAGTTATTGAGTACATTCACCCCGATACCTTTGACCAGTTCAGGGAAGAAGGGGAGCGGATGGGTTTTAGCTATGTTGCCTCAGCGCCTTTTGTGAGGAGTTCCTTTCATGCCGAGGAGGCACTTAAACACCTGGATAAAAAATCTTCTTAGCAGCATTAGGGGCCAGGCCCCCTTTTCTCCCAGCTCTCACTTATGTCTTGCATCTTCCCTTTTTATAGTGTATCGTGAGCCACACCTGAACAACAAAGACACATTACATTCAATCAGAAGGAGGTACTGGTATGAAGAAGTTATCCCTAGTTGCTGTGATAGCAATAGCAATCTTCTGTATTAGTGCAGTGTGCACAGCAGAAGAAAAGAAAGACAATGGTTTCCTCTACGTTAAGTCAGGTGACAAACCCCCCATGCATGTCATATTTGATGAAAACCTCAAATGTGTCGAGTGTCACCCGCTCAAGACCAAAGATATTGATGGCTATACCTCCGCCACTATGACACTGAAAAAGTCCTCCCTGGGAGTGCTGCCCCGGGAAGAGATTGAAAAAAGAGTTGTTGAAGTCTTACAGGGTAAACACGGTCGCGAAATCTTTGTATTGTCTACCAGTTACAATAATAAACCGCTAGCCACGATTATCGAATTTACTATTGACCCTAAAACCTTGACCCTCTACAGCATGTCCGAGCGGCAGGGTGAAAAGCTCTTTCACATGCATGAAAATGATCAGGTATCCCTTGCCTACGTTAGACCGGCTGAGAACTACTTCAGAGAAACACTGGGTGTTCAAATCGTGGGGAAGGCCCAATTGCTGACAGGAGAAGACCCGGAGTTTATGGAAGGTCTTGACATCTACCTTCCCTCCCTTTTCCACATGATTCCCAATCCACCAACGGATCCTGCTGCACTGGACGCCTTTAAACAAAAAATCAGTAAGACAAAAATTATGACCAAGGTTACGCCGGAACGCATAGTGCTCAGAGATATCTTCCTTAAGGCCAAGGGGTTTAGGAATTTCCAGATATGGGAAAGAGAAACCCCGTAATATAATCCTTCAGGCACCACAACCCCTCAATCAAGTGCATGTATACAAACCCCGCTATTCATTTGTGGCGGGGTCTTTTTTATTTGTAGAAGAAAGGGAGAACGAGTGGTATAATGGTAATTCACTTACGAGAGGAGGATACTACTGATGGCTGATTATAAAAGCCTTACCAAGAGTGAGATCGATACATTCCTTCGCAACAATCAACACGGAATACTTGCACTGGCGGGGAATAAACCCTATGCTCTGCCGATGGGGTAGATGTATAGAAGAAAGGCCATCCTCCTTGGTTTGGCAACCGCTGGCAGTATGGTAACAACGGGCAGGAAAATGCACTACCTAGCAGAGAGCAAACAGGTCTGTTTTACTGTCTGCAAGCCGAGGTGGTATGGTGAAAAATTGAAGACCCCCTGTACAACCCTCGTCATTGAGGGATCGTTAGAGGAAGTCAAAAACAGGTCATACTATGGTATCAAAAAAATTCCTCAAACGGCTCAATTGAAACTCTATAAAATCAAAGTAGCAAAAATGGGGGCTCGCAAATGCAATCGCAAGCCCTGCGAGTTACTGGCCGCCAGGAAGTGATTAATCTTCTCGTGCTGCACTCCTGCCTTTCAACGTCACTTCACGGCAGAACGTGTACCGGGAAGGTGTGCGAATAAAGGTGACGAGGTGCCGTGCTTCATCGCAATCGACTTCTTCTTCAATCTGACTGAGCCGCTCCTCCAGCTTACGTTTTGATCTGAAAAGAATCTTGTATGCACGATGTAACTTCGAAAGCGTTTCCCGGCTGAAACCGCGTCGCTGCAGTCCCACGCTATTGAGGCCAAACGCCTCAGCACGATAGCCCACTGCCTTAATGAACGGTGGTATATTAGTGTTCACCCCTGCATTGCCTCCTACAAAAGCAGATGTGCCAATCCGGGCAAACTGTTGGATAGCCACACCACCTGAAATAAATCCATAGTCTTCAACCACAGCATGACCGGAGAGAAGTGCACAGTTACACACCACCACATGATCCCCCAGGTGACAATTATGAGCTACGTGTGATACTGCCATGAGGAGGTTGTGGTTCCCAATAACGGTGGTTGACGCCGGCTCAGTTCCACGATGAATGGTAGTAAACTCCCTGATGGTATTATGATTCCCTATGCACACAGAGCTTACCGCTTGTTTGTCAAAGGCTAAATCCTGTGGCTCTTCACCGATGATTACATGAGGATGAATCTCATTGTGTTTGCCAATCGTGGTCCCTTTTCTGATCACTGAGTGTGCATCAATACGGGTACCATTGCCAATAGTTACCCCGTCTTCTATAATGACCCAGGGTCCAATGACCACATCATCTTCAATAACGGCTTTGTCACTGATTCGTGCTGAAGGATCAACGGTAGACATTGCTATTGCCACTCTTTATAGTTACTGGCATTCACCCTACTATGTCTTTCTCAATGTTCGCAATAAGCTGATCTATTTCTCTCACACGTTTTTGCGATACTATGTTCGAGCCCTCTACTTCTTTTCTGAGGTTCCTCAATGTTCCTAAAAAACGGTTAATGGTAGCCATATGCTTTCTCTGCTCATCTGCAGGGCTCACCTCTGCATGTGATTCAAGTATACTGCGCAGTTTACTCCTGACTTCTTTTGGCTCCTCACCCTTATCTAATACCCTATATCTGAGGGTTTTATAGTCTTCTCCCTCCAAGCCCTTTTTATCTTTTGCAAGCCTCAATATATCTACCGAGTCAACACTGGGAAGTTGAACTACTTTATCAGAATCATGCAATTTTGTCTTCAAGAACGAGGGTTCTTCCCGTTCGAGAAAATAGTACGACCGTAAAAGTTTTAAGGCCGTTGTGTGTTTTACGGCTATTTCCTTGGCACAGTATGTCTCAAAGCTTGTATAGCCCCAACTTTTAAAATGCTTTTCTCTCCAAATCGTCTGAAGGTATTGACCCAGTTCAATCCATGAAGTCTTGAACTGGCGAGCCGACTGAAGCGTTTCATAACGGAGGGACTGCTCGTCAAGCGTCTCCATCTTTCCTTCAATACGGGAAATAGCTTTTGTCTTAGGCATTTCCATGGTTAAAATCCTTACGGGGAATGAAGCAGTATGTAGGAATTAAACGTTCTCTCGTGGGAAATAAGGAAGAAAAAGTACAATACAAATCAAAATGTTATTGAGCGCACCCGTGCTCCTGGTGTTCAACGCTTAAAGGTTACCGGCGCGCATAAAAATCGATAATAGTCTCACCACGCATAAAACTGAGGCCCTTCATTCTTATACTCAGGCCTTGTGCAAAGTTTTCATCAGTGGAGTAACCATAGCGGATTTCCTTGGCAGTTTTCCCTTGAGGAGCTAGTGTAGCAAGATTACAGGGAGTACTTGTTCTCTGCCAATCCCAGCATCTCACCTGTTCGATGGGAATGCTCGTCGCGCTATCCAAAAGCTCAATGTTCGGATCAGGCAACATCACCTTTTCATCCATGCCATTAACTGCTGTATAAAGTAATCGGTAGATATACATACCACTTATTTCAACTCTCGCTAATTTAAATTCCATCCGGAACGTATCGTCCCAGGAGTGTTCATACCACTGATCGCTCGGTAGCACCTCACCTTGTGCTTCTTCCGGATTTTCAAAGTGGTAATAGTTTATGACATAGGGTGGAACCTTAATTTTTTTAGAAGGTAGCATTATATTACAAGCGGTACAGCCATTCAAAAAAAGGACTGCAACAAACGCGACCATACCAGTAACGGTATTAATTGTACACTTTGCCATAGCTAAGGATATTCCCCCGGTTCTTGATTAAAAAGTTGATGACCCCGCAAAAATCAAAGGTCAGACGACAGCCAGACAATGACCGAGGATGCAGCGCAACGCAGCAGATAAACTTTTTTGCGAAGTCGTCAAAAGTTACCGTCCGACAACCATTGCCATCCCCTGGCCACCACCGATACACATGGTTATGAGCCCATGTTTATGGCTCTTTCTCTTCATTTCATGGGCGATGGTCACCAGAAGCCGTGCCCCGGTACAGCCGATAGGATGGCCCAGGGAAATGCCGCTGCCGAGAGGGTTGGTCTTTTCCTCACTCATTCCCAGTTCCCTTATACAGGCAATCGCCTGGGAAGCAAAGGCCTCATTTAATTC
>CALJBY010000256.1 GCA_938024025.1 uncultured bacterium | reverse complement strand
GATAAGATCTATGAGACGGTCATGGATTCTGTGTTTTAACTCAAAGTATTCTTCCGGAATTTCTTTTGTTTCTTTTATGCCTTCTGGGTTTACCAAATCAGTGTTTTCAAGCATGGTGATCTCCTCACTTCTTTTAGGCGTTTACGTGTTTGCGTTTGGCGGGGTCGCTCTTTTTGAGGGAACTCCACCATTTCTTTTCTTCTTTAGCTTCTCCGAGGACCATCCTGTCAGCCAACTCAACAAAGTTTTTGGTTATTGATGCCTTCTGGGCAATCTGTGTGAGTGGTTTCCCCTGGTTTATGGCAGATAAAGTTGTCCGGTAGTCATTAGGGATGGTCCAGAATATCTTTTTGTTAATGGCGGCCTCTGCGTCATTGAGGGCAATCTCGGAATTTTTCAGGTAACGGTTGATGACAACCTTGATGAGCTTGTCAACGGGATATCCCAGGGTGAGAAGCGATCGTAATAGCTTATCGGTATTAGACAGACAGGGAAGTGTCAGGACGGATACGAGGAACACTGTGTCGGAGGTAGCCAGCAGTTTTAAAGACATTTGATTAAGAGGCTGGCCTCCATCGATTACGATAAAGTCAAACATTCTGGTCATCAGTTCCAGGATGCGGTCCACCATCTTCGGGTCGAGTGATTCATTACTGTTGAAATGGCGGGGTGAGGGAAGGACATGGACTCCGGTAGAAGACTTTGAGAGAATACTCATCAAAAAGGTGCTGTCCAGACGTGCTATCTGGTTGGTGAGAGCACTCAAATCATGCTTTGGATCAATCTCTAAAAAGAGCGGTACCTCACCAAACAGCATGTTCAAATCTATGAGGGCCACTGATTTGACATCCTTTCTTTCAGCCAGGCTGACGGCCAGGTTGACGGCGACCGTGGTCGTTCCCACGCCCCCCTTGGTACCCACCACGTTTATAACATGCCCGGGTTTAATTGATACTATGGAACTGCCGCTCTGATCCTGTCTCTTTTTGAACCGTTCCAGAGCTTCCTTTACCTCAGCCTCATCAAGGGGGTGGGAAAGAAATTCCTTCACACCGCTTCTCATGGCCTGCATCAAAACGACCCGGTCGGTATTAGATGAGGTCAGAAATATTTCATCTACCACCTTTGCATGTAGGAGAGATTCTATGTGGAGAAATTCCTTCTCAACGTCATTTCCCAATTCATAGATCAAAAGATTGGTATGGCGGGTATCATCCGATCCCTGAATTTTGACCCCTTTGATAGAACAGATGACCCGTTCCAGCCAATTCGTTGTTTCACTATTGTTTGCTTCTATTCTGATCCAAAGACCATTCGTCGCCATGAAACCTCCCCTTCAATACTTTGATGATCGATTTATAAGCTTATGTAGTTATATTATTATTGAACAAGGACCGGTATCTTTGCTTGTACCCCGAAGTTTTCTCCACCGCTGACACCCCCGGGCTCATGGGGTGTGCAGTCCGGTAAAAAATATATGGACTTCTTAGCGTAAGGAGCCCAGCTCCCGTCCACATTTCTCAGGTTGAAGTGCTGTACGAAACTGTTCCACCGGTCCACACCAAGGGTTTCAGCGCTTGACCAGGAGGGAACTACACCCTCCAGGCCGTCCATTTGGGTTGGCACATTCAAATATTCGGGATCCTCCCCAGCTTCAGTTATCCAGATCACGTTTACGTTAACCGCACCTCGAAGATTTTCACAGGTGCCTATAGAGTTGTCCGGACATGATACCACCGGCAGGGTCATGTTCCACGGTTCTGCTTTGCCTGTCTCCGATTCCCAGCATGCAATGAACTTGTTAAATGCACTCTGGATTTCCCCGTTATTGGTTCCCATGTCCTCCCCGAGACTGAGCACATCAGGGTTACCCCCGGCACAGACGAGGCTGCGTACCTCCTGAGCATTAGTGCCCCCCGTACAGGCGGAGTCCTGGTTGAAGTTGGTCCAGCCCCCGGTCTCGCTGCTTGATGAATCCTGCCCACTGTTGATCATCCGACCTACATTGCATGAGTACTCGTCATTCTCCAGAATAGTCTCTCTGCAGATGGCAATGGGCTGCTCCACATCCCAAGGAGTGAGCGTCCCGGCAAATCCCAGATAGGCTACAGCCTCTGCTCTTAAACCGAAGCCCTCATAACCAAAAATATGGGCGAAAAAAGAGGCCGCCGGTGTATCAACTCTATTGGTTACTACGCGGACCGCGTTAATAAAAGCCGGATTACTATCAAGATCCTCCCAAGAGACATTCCAGAGGTCAACAGGTGCCGTAGAGGCATTGGGGGTAAAGGTCCGGGTAGCAAAACTCCAGTGTCCCCTTTGAACATCCCCTCCGTTACCGCCGTTCCAGTTTACTTCAACGGGACTGTTTTCACTTTTGTTTAGTATAGCCGCATCGTGTGCAAGGAGGTTCGCCCCGGTGTTCACAAGGGTGCCGTCATCATTATATAAGTAACGGGCACCCGCCAGTGCCCCTGCATCAGCGGCATTCTGGAGCTCGTTGTCCACCACGTAGAGGTGACCAATATCGATAGCCAGAGCGGTCAGGGCAACCAGGGGGAAAATCACCAGAGCTATCACAACGGCCGTAACACCGTGCTCGTTTTTAAGCTTTGCTATCAATGATTTTAGCATCTTTTGAATCCTCAACTCGTTTTTTATTCCAACCTCATTACGGTCTCCGCCTGCAGGTTGAGACCGTCGCTAAGGGTAGCCATGAAACTGGGCAGGACTAGGAAATTGTACACGTACGAAACACTGACGGTGAGGTCGTCCCCGGAGGCATTACCCGACCGCGATATGGTGGTACTGACCGAAGAATCCCCGCCCAAGCTTATCATATGATTGCTGCAATAGGTATTGACAACATTTACTATTTCACCATCAGCTATCCTGTCGGGGTATGAGTAAACTATTCCCGCCCGCGCCCCTTCGCGGCTTGCGTTGGTAATCATAGCCTTGTCATAGAGGAGCGTACTGAACTCAATGGTACCAAAGATAAGTAGTACCAGGGGAAACAAGATAAGGGCAAACTCAACTGCGGCTAAACCCCGCTGGTTTTTTATCTTCCTCTTCATGGTGAATCTCCTTATGCTACTTTGCGCCAATACCTTCTATACCGCCCAGGCGAAGGTTGTAGGTAGTTGACTTTTCCCCTTTAGAACCCTGGCGATAGCTCTCCATATTTTGTTCGGCTAACTGCCCGTCCAGCCCGACAACCGGGTCCAGATTCTCCGAGGCCTCGGGATTTGCTATCTGGTTTACCTTTGCCGCCTCGTAGGAATTTCCCCAGTTTTTTTCGAGGGTGCTGTGTGTACAGCCCGCAAAGAGGAGCAGGGTAATACTGAA
>CALJBY010000255.1 GCA_938024025.1 uncultured bacterium | reverse complement strand
TCCGCTCCGCTCCGGACCACACCGCTGCCGGCGAAGATAACGGGGTCTTTAGCTGCGTCAATGAGCTTCAGGGCACGTTTGACCTGAGAGATAGTGGGGCTGGCTTTTTCTCCCTTTACATGAACCGCCTTCAAGGGGGCTTCTTGTCCCATGAGGGTAACGGGTATATTAAGGTACACCGGACCGGGTCTTCCTGTTGAAGCGCTCCTTAATGCTTCTGTAATCGCCTTTTGTATGTCCTCTACCTTTGTGGGGTTCAGTATCTTTTTTGTGATGGGGCGGAGCATGGTGAAAGAATCTACTTCATGAAAATCTTCGATACCAAAGTTATTCCGCGGGTTGTCAACCGTAATCACTATAAGGGGGATTGACTGGTAGTAGCATTCAGCAACTGCAGAGATAAGGTTCGTGACGCCCGGGCCATTCATGACCATGCAGACCCCGGTGCGATTGGTGACCAGTGCGTAGCCAGCGGCCGCGAAGCAGGCAGCCTGCTCGTGTTTAAAGAGAACCGGCTTTATCTTTTTCTGGCGTCTGAGAATATCGTAGAACGGTGCAAGGGTGTTCCCGGGAAGGTGAAAGAATTGGTCAACACCGAGATCTGATAAGGTTTGAATAACGAGACCGGGGGTTTTTAGTTTCCTCCCCGTGCAGGATGTTTTCATAGTGCCTTTCTCCTGATGGTTGAAGGAATCTACATCTTCTCTCTTATGAGGAAGGGGAAGTATTTTATAAACAAAGACCGGTGGCTTGTCAACACAAGAAAGCAGCACACCGTGAGAAAGCACCAGAGGACATCTACCGATTCGAAAATCCCGCTTTCCGTGCTTTCGCCTCTATTTCATCCATCTGGTTTACTATCCCCATCAGTTTATCCATCACATCTGGCCTCTCTTCCTGAATAACGGGGAAAAGTCCTCCATAGGTGTTTCCAATGGTATCCAGCATTTTGTAGAAATTCATTGTTGGTGCAAACGGTTCCTTTATTAAACCGGCGAGATAACCAATATCATCAGCACTCAGGAAATCCTGAAGGTGGATGGGTTTAAATTCAGCACTTCCATAAGGTTCGTAGAATTTTTTCATCCACCACTCCTGATAGCTCGCAATACCTCCCTTATTAATCTTCCCATCCAGCAGAGCCAAAGTAACCGCATGGGCAGCCTTCCAGCCGCACATGATCGCGAAGGGATTACTGAGCTCCATCAGCCAGGCTGCGTCTCCAACGAAGAGTACGTTATCTTTAAAGGGCTCACCCATGGGAGACAACAGGTTGACAACGCAGGCAGTCTCTCCTATTTTTTGTGCCCCTTTAAACCAGGGCGAAAAAACCTTGTCTTCATACACAATTCTGTTGAGGTTTGCCTCCAGATCATCCCCGGGATGGTACGTAGACGCCCCGAGGTGGTATTGATTCTTGTGGCAGACAGTAGTGACAAAGAAGAATCCATACATATTAAAGAGAAAGGAAATGCCGGCAACATCAGGAATCTCAATCCCTTCAAGATGCCACACGCGATCGACAAGGGTCCCGATAAACTTCCTTTCCTTGTTCATCCCCATCAAGCGTGCAATGCGGGAGTTGATACCATCAGCTGCAATAACGAACGTCGCCTCAAAAGGATTTCCATTGCCGGTCACCGTCACGCTGTTCGCTTTCTTCTCGATTCCCGTTACATTGGTTCCCGGAAAGATATCAACACCTGTTGCCTCCACATCCTCCAGCAGTCCCTGTAACATTAGTTCTTTATCGATTGCAATCCCCACACGATTCTTCTCGGGATCCTTTCTGAGCTGGTGATGATCACCGAAAGAGAAAAAGGTGCCATCCGGTGCATAAAAGCGGAATCCATACATATCCTGGTAAGGGCCGTCATACCTGATGGAAAATCCGCTCACCGGAAACCCTATGCGTTTAGCCTCAGGGTTGAAGGTGAATGTTTCCCCGCACATATACTCATTAAGAGGAACTAACCCACCGCCATCTACTCTTCTCACCTTAGTAATGTCTGATTTTCTCTCTAAAAGAGCAGTGCTGAGTCCATTCTCGCCGGCTACCCTGGCAGCCATCAGCCCGGCAGGACCTCCGCCTACAACTACCAGATCATATTTTTTTGACACACCAACCTCCATTACTCTATTGTGTGTAGTAGATACCCTTTGTTGGAAAACACCCTAGCAGAAAAAAATAAGTTTGTAAAACAGAACCTGTAACTATGGCGAAGACAAAGGCCTTTTCCTTGACACACAAGCGGTCATTTTTTATACTGGCCCCATCAAAAGTGTATAGCTCAATCCCAAAGGAAGCCTGATGGAACCTCTTTTATCCTGGGGCCTGGAGATAATTCGTAGTATCCAGCATATCCAAAGCCCGTTGCTCAACACTTTTTTTCTTACCATCACCAGCCTGGGAAGCAGTCTGGCCTTTTTATTGGTGCTGCCTCTTCTCTTTTGGTGTGTGGACTACAATCTGGGGATGCGGGTGGCCATAGTGTGCAGCATATCTGCCTTTTTCAACTTTTCCCTCAAAGACTTTTTTGCCCAGCCGCGACCGTTCAACCTTGACCCGAGCGTTGCCATTACAACAGCACGAGGATACGGATTGCCGAGTGGTCATGCCCAGGGATCCCTCGTCTTATGGGGCAGCATAGCCGCCTGGGCCAAAAAAAAATGGGTGTGGGCTGTGACTGCTGCTTTTGTGGCACTCACTGGTTTTTCACGGGTCTATCTGGGCGTTCACTTCCCCACCGATGTGCTGGCTGGATGGGGACTAGGAATCGTATTCCTCGCTCTCTATTGCACGCTCCAGCCAAAGATTGAAAGCTGGATAACCGGTCAGACCCTCGTGATACAGTTGTTCGTCCTCCTGATAGTGTCACTGGGACTGCTGCTCATCAATTTCAACAGGATTATGGTATACCAGCTGGGTATGCTCGTTGGGATTGGCGTGGGGGTAATGCTGAAGGCCCGTTATGTTTCCTTTTCCGTGAGCGGTACCAGGTGGACAAGTATTGCACGTTATGGCATCGGCATCACCATCTTGTTCACTCTCTTTACTACATTGAGAACCATCTATCCTGCTCAACAGGCAACAGGTTATTTTATCTTTGGATTTCTTCACTCGGCCGTCAATGGACTGTGGATTAGCCTCGGGGCGCCATGGCTTTTTCGCTTATTGAAAATCTAAACCAAACATATTTAAATTTCTGTAGGAGCGCATTCATGCGCGATGAATTCGCGGCTTAAAGCCGCTCCTACCATAAATGATATCTGAAAGAAAAATTCTCAGATTTAGTTGCGTAACAATCTAAGGGAAAAAGCTGTCACTATTCGGTTTTCAGGGCACAGAGCTCTTTTTCTTGACACAGAGACGGGCTTCTCCTATAGTGAGCACATCTTGAGAGCATGGATTTTGAGAGCATGGATTTTCTGAATAATAAAACAAGGGAGTCAACATGACACGGCTCGATGACATTCATCTTATTGCCCATGAAAAGCTGCAAAAACAATTCACCTTAACCCCGGTACGCCTGAAGCACCCTCTCCCTGAACGGTCTATGCGGGCCCTTGGCCTGGTCAAGATTGACGGAAAGGTCTTCAGCTCAGACAAGTTTTTACGAGTGCTCCTTATGAATATCAATGTTGCCTTTTTCCGCGAAGTCAGAACCATCTTCCTCGGCCCAAAGGTAGAACTTAACCTCCCTGTTTTCTCCTCAGAAACAATCCTGATGGGTAACAAGCGCATGTTTTTTCTTGATGTCCAGCGACGGGGAGGTTACGACCGTCATGATGACACGGCCCTTTACAGCAGGCTCGTCGCCATAAAAGAAAAGTACCCGGACCTGTTAGCTAAGCCGCAAAAAATGGGCAGAGAAATTGATAAAACGTTCTCACAAGCTGCCTGTTATGTGGAAACATCACGGGACCAGGATGAACAAGCCTTAACCCTTTTCCATGAATACCTGGATGTTTTTCTGGAAATGGTACAGCAGACCCAGTCCTTAACGGGGGATTTATTGGAACAGGCACATCGTGATTACGATGCGTATACAAATACGGTCGTTGACCATGATCCTGCCGCCAAAGTCTACAGAATACTTTTCGGGAAAAAAGGCGGAGTGGAACGGGTCCTGGAGCTCTTCTTTGCATGCTAGCGCATGCACCAGGAATAATTTTTTCTTCCCCTATCGTACAACCTTTCTCGCCGGAATGACCATGAACATCGCTGGCTTGCTCTAGCCTGCATTGTGTAAGGACATCAAAAAAATAAATAGGATTATGCCGCTTTCATAAACGGGTTCTTCATACCATAAGACAGCAAGTGTTTTTTCAATCGTGTGAAGTTAATGCATAGTAATAGCCACTTGGAATCAAGGGGTTCACTTATGAAAAAACTTGCAGACCTAATCATTGAAAAAAGGCTCTTCTTCCTTACTGTCATCTCTTTAGTTTCCCTTGTCTTCTTATACAAAATAAAAGACCTCCAGGT
>CALJBY010000254.1 GCA_938024025.1 uncultured bacterium | reverse complement strand
ATAGATCTTGCCCGTGAAATCCTGTCTCTTTTTAACAAAGGCGAGGAATGCCTAACTTTTGTACAAGACCGTCCGGGACATGATTTCCGGTATGCTCTAAAAAATGATAAAATCAAGGGTAGTCTGAAATGGAACCAGACGGTGACCTTACAAGAAGGAATCACACAAACCGTTACCTGGTATAAAGAAAATGAGTGGTGGTGGAAACCCCTCAAGCAAAAACTAGCCCGAGAAAGCAAGGGGTTCTGGAGCAAGGAGTGATGGTATCACACCATAGCACGGGGCAGAAAGTCCTCGGCAATTTCAGTCAGTTTCGGATACTGACTGTCTTTGGATGAAAGGGCAGGTGATGCAACGGGCCATTCAATACCAATGGTTGGATCTGACCACAGAATCCCGAATTCATCATCGGGATGATAGAAATCAGTACATTTGTACAGAACATCAGCCGTTTCACTTAAAACACAAAAGCCGTGTGCAAAACCCTCTGGCACAAAAACCTGACGGTTATTGTCCGAAGAAAGGTATATGCCCTCCCATTTACCAAAGGTGGAGGAACCACGCCGTATATCCACAGCAACATCAAAGATCTCTCCCGTAATAACGTACACTAATTTTCCCTGGGGATACCGGTGCTGATAGTGAAGGCCACGGAGGACACCTTTCTTGGAATGAGAGCGGTTGTCTTGAACAAAGGTTCTGTTAATCCCTCCTTCAACATACTTTTTCTGATGATGTGTTTCTAAAAAAAAACCCCGATCATCCTTAAAAACAACCGGCTCAATGATAAGAACACCGGGCAGCGATGTTTCAGTATATTTTACTGCCATGCTCACTATCCTCCTCATCACCCTCGACGATTCCCATAAGGTAATGACCGTAATCGTTTTTGTTCATTTCCTGCGCAAGTTTTTCGAGTTGTTCCCGGTCTATATACCCCAGACGGAAGGCAATCTCTTCAATACATGCCGTTTTGAGCCCCTGCCGCTCCTGAATTACGCGTACAAACTCACATGCCTGCTGGAGAGATTCATAGGTTCCCGTATCAAGCCAGGCAAATCCCCGCCCTAACAGCTCAACCCGAAGCTGGCCACGCCGCAAATATTCCAAATTGAGGTCGGTTATCTCAAGCTCACCACGGGCCGAGGGCTTAAGCCCCTCTGCTATGGCTACCACATCACTGTCATAGTAATAGAGTCCGGGAACCGCATAATGAGATTTGGGATGTGCCGGCTTTTCCTCAATCCCGGTGACCATCCCATCCCGGTCAAATTCCACCACGCCGTAACGTTCAGGATCACGTACCGGATAACCGAATACTATACCGCCACTCGCAAGGTGTGCACATCGCATGAGTATTTCGGAAAGACCATGACCATAAAAAATGTTATCACCAAGGACGAGCGCAACCGTATCGTTCCCGATAAATGTTTTGCCGATGATAAAGGCCTGGGCCAAACCTTCTGGACGGGGTTGCTCAGCATAGGAAAAAGAGAGGCCCAGTTGAGAACCGTCATTAAAAAGTTCTCTAAACCGGGGCAGATCACCCGGTGTTGAGATAATCAGAATCTCCCTGATACCCGATAACATCAAAACCGACAATGGATAATATATCATAGGTTTGTCGTATATCGGTATGAGCTGTTTGCTCACTCCGCGGGTAATCGGAAACAGCCGACTTCCAGACCCTCCAGCTAATATTACTCCTTTCATAATCTCTTATCCTTACTTAAATAGTGGTAACACGCAACGTATAGCACTCCGATTAAAGCGCTCCTCTTCACTACGTCGAGACTCATAGCACGATATGGCCTATTGTTCAAGTTGATTTTCTATGGAATAAAGAAGGCAGGGTATGATAGACTAGGAACAGAGAGTTCAGGAGGCAGAATTAAAAGCTAGTTCAATCGGTTTTATTGGTTACATTGGTTGATCAGGCTGAGAGGAGAAAGGATGTAGGGGAAGATAATGCGCAATGCTGATTTCGGAATACATATTTTTTGAAAAAGCTCAAAGCGGACAGAATCAACCAATAAAACCAACGAAACCAATTCAACTAATTCAACTAATATAACCAACTTAACATGATTTTTAGCTTGCATGCTTGCCAGCCTTACAATGTAAAAAACCTGTGACCCGTAACCTGCAACTCGTGACGCGAGTGAGTTCACATGATTATTCTAGCGAAAGACATAGCAGAAGAAATGGTACAACACTCTCGAGAAGAATATCCACGGGAGTGCTGCGGAATGCTGGCAGGAAAAGATACGACAATCACAAAACTCTTTAAGATAAAAAATATTGCCCAGCGTATGGATGAATATGAACTGGATCCCCTGGAGCAGGTGAATGCCTTTGAAAAAATCGACAGCTTGTCCCTGAAACTTCTGGGGGTTTATCACTCTCACCCGAATCATCCCTGCTACCCTTCGGGGCTCGATATAAATCAGGCCTTTTATCCAGATACACTTTTCCTCATCATCTCCCTTAAGGATATGAAGACCTTTCAACTAAAAGCTTTTAAAATGTGCGAGGGAGAAGTTGAGGAAGAAACAATCATTTTTGACTAAATTCTTTGCCTATCTGAAAGAGGCGGGTAAAACCAGAGATCACCCCTACCACAAGGCCAAGGACAGTCAACCACGGCCCCGTACCTAACCATCGGTCCAGATAGACCCCGGCAATCATACCCAGGCCAACAGTAAGCCCGACCTGGATACCGATACTGCTGTAGGTTATGACCTTACCCAGGACAGTCTTTTTTGGTAGTGTCTTCATAGTGGCAGAATAAGTAGAAATTTTTGGTAATGCTTTTACGATGATATGCGATGTGAGAAGTTCATGGAGTTTTGGAGTACGGGAGTGTTGCGATTGCTGATTTTAGATTGCGGATTTCGGATATTTTTCTTTAAATTTTCAATTTAGGCATTCTAGGCAATTTAGCTCAATTTAGGCATTTTCTCCTTACCTCCTGACTCAGATAATTTTCAGTGCTATCAGGATGAAGAAGATGAATCCAACAACTATTCCGATCAACGCACAATACTGTGCAATCCACGCTATCAGAAAAAGTTTTGCTCTTACATCTTCGCTTTTGAGGAGTTTTGTGAGGGGATCATCAGGCACTTTTTTGTGCTGCCTTTTCTTCTAAAACTGCCTTTATCTTTTTGAGCCTTAAGAAACTGTCCCGTGCCATTTCATCCAGGTGCATCTGGATGTACTTAGCGGTTGTTCTCAGGCGGGGGATGACAATATACTCCAGTGCATTAACGCGCCTCTTTGTTTTCTCCACTTCCAGGGCCAATCGCTTTACCGTCTCTTCTATTTCAGCCAATTCTATAATTGACTGGAGAGAAGACTCAAAGTTGTATGCTGCCTCATCGAGTTGTGCGGAGGTATCAAACAACCCATAGCCCCTTTGAATAATTTTACGGGTGGTCTCCGGCGTGTTCATTACCGGGACGGTAACTCCCATAATGTTTCGCGTTTTAAGGTCGAGGGCAAGGTTATTCCCGGTAATAGATGAAATTTGTTTTGTCGTTTTTGAACCGAGGAGCGCCCGGGCTGCAACTAAAGATTTAAAAGCTGAGGCAAGCTCCGCTTCAACTTTTTTCCGGCACTTACGCACCTCCTTAATAATAATCAAAAATTCTGCGATAAGGGCATCTCTCTTTTCTTTAAGTAATTTATACCCCTTTTCCGCCAGGAGAACCCTCTTTCTTAGCTTCAGGAGCTCCATGCGGGTAGGTTTAATGCCCTCGATCTTCTGCGCCATCGATTATTCTCCAGTAGCTTCTTGAGCACGATATTTGGGATGGTACTGCTTAACATACTTCTCGTCGATTCTCTTGAGCTCTCCCTCGGGCAAAATTGAAAGGAGCTTCCATCCCAGATCAAGCGTTTCTTCGATAGTCCTATTCTCTTCACGACTCTGGGTCACAAATTCTTTTTCAAACTTATCCGCAAATTCCAAATACATCTTGTCCCGTTCGGTAAGTGCCTCTTCCCCTACCACGGCCACTAAGCTTCTGATGTCCCGTCCTTCAGCATAGGCAGAGTAGCACTGGTCGGAAACGCCGAGATGATCAGCGCGGGTACGCTTATCGCCAATTCCCTCATTCATCAAACGGGAGAGGCTCGGCAGCACATCTACTGATGGGTAGATACCCTTGTTATGAAGTTCTCTGGTCAGCACAAACTGGCCTTCAGTGATATAGCCGGTGAGGTCCGGGATGGGATGGGTAATATCATCATCCGGCATGGAGAGTATGGGAATCTGGGTAATGGAACCGTTCTTTCCACTGATCCTGCCTGCCCGCTCGTAATGGGTAGAAAGGTCTGTGTACATATAGCCCGGATAACCCCTTCTACCGGGCACTTCCTCACGTGCCGCTGCGATTTCTCTCAGTGCCTCGCAGTAGTTAGTCATATCCGTCAAGATGACCAGCACGTGCATATCGCATTCAAAAGCGAGGTATTCCGCCGCGGTGAGTGCCATGCGGGGAGTAATAATACGCTCGATTGCCGGATCATCAGCAAGGTTCATAAAGGCTACAATACGCTCAATTGCCCCGGTGCGCTCAAAATCTTTAATAAAAAAATCCGACTCTTCATGAGTAATTCCCATGGCAGCAAAAACAACGGAAAACGATTCCTCAGAACTAAGCACCCGAGCTTGCCGCGCGATCTGGGCTGCCAGTTCATTGTGTGACATACCCGCACCTGAGAAGATAGGCAGCTTTTGTCCCCTCACCAGGGTGTTCATTCCGTCAATAGTAGAAATGCCCGTTTGAATGAATTCATTGGGATAGGCCCGGGCAGTTGGATTAATGGGGGCACCCGTTATAGAGAGTTTTGTATCTGAGATAATTTCAGGACCGCCATCTATCGGTCGTCCCAGGCCGTCAAAGAACCTTCCCACCATCTCACGGGATACTGCAATCCGCATGATTTCTCCCGTAAAACGCACACTGGTTTCTGCAGTATCAAGGCCAGAAGTACCTTCAAAGACCTGGATGATTGCGACATCTTTACTCGATTCCAGCACCTGTCCCAGACGGTTCTGGCCCTGGGGCGTCTTTATCTCGACAACCTCACCAAAAGCAACTCCTTCAACCCCCTCGACTATCAGAAGGGGGCCTGCCACCTCTCTTACCGTTTTGTACTCTTTTGTCTTCATATCTAGTGCCATGGCTACTCCCTCAATGAATCAAATTGCTCCTTGATCGTTTTTTCTAGTTCCTCATGTTTTTGTTTAAACTGCTCTCCCGGTTCGTATTTCATCCGGGCAATCTCATCTTTGACCGGGAGGGCAATGATCTTATCCACACCAAGCCCCAGGTCAATAGCCTCAAGGGCCTTTTCGTTAAAGAGCGATATAATCTTCAACATAAGTAACTGCTTCTCCAACGAGCAGTAACTGTCAACCTCATGATAGGCATGTTGCTGCAAATAGTCTTCCCGTATCATACGGGCGATTTCAAGGAGTGCCCTTTCCCGTTCAGGCAGGGCATCCGGACCGATGAGTTGGACGATTTCCTGTAATTCCGCCTCTGTTTGGAGTGTGGCAAGGGCCTGGGTTCTCAGTTTTCGGAATTCTTCGGTTGCATGCTCATTGTACCACTCCCGCGTGGGATCCAGGTAGAGTGAATAGCTCCTTAACCAGTTGATCGCCGGAAAGTGTCTTCTGTCAGCAAGACTGGAGTCGAGGGCCCAGAAGGAACCAACCACGCGCAGGGTGTTCTGGGAAACCGGTTCTGAGAGATCTCCTCCGGGAGGTGATACCGCACCAACCAGACTAACCGAACCCAATCGCTCTTCCTTCCCCAGGGTAACCACTCTTCCTGCCCGTTCGTAAAAAGCAGACAGCCTGGTTGCCAGATAGGCAGGATACCCTTCCTCACCCGGCATCTCCTCAAGTCTGCCGGAGATTTCCCGTAAGGCTTCCGCCCATCGTGAGGTGGAGTCAGCCATGAGTGCAACATCGTATCCCATATCGCGGTAATATTCCGCTATGGTTACCCCCGTATAAATGGAGGCCTCTCGAGCGGCAACCGGCATGTTAGAGGTGTTAGCGATCAGTGTTGACCGTTCCATCAGTTTTTCACCGGTGGTAGGATCGTCAAGTTCCGGAAAGGTATCCAGAACTTCTGTCATCTCGTTCCCGCGTTCTCCGCAACCAACATACACTACAATCTGGGAGTTAGCCCATTTAGCTAACTGATGCTGACTTACCGTCTTACCCGTACCGAAACCACCCGGAATTGCAGCAGTACCACCTTTTGCCACCGGGAAGAAGGTATCATAAATCCGCTGCCCGGTAAGCAGGGGAACCTCGGGGGGAAGCTTTTCCCTGGATGGCCTGCCAATTCTTACCGGCCACTGCTGTCTCATGGTGATTTCTGCCTTTCCCTCGGCAGTCTCAACAACGGCAACAACATCATTGACAGTAAAACTACCCTTTTTGATTTCAAGTAATTTTCCGCCCTTTCCCGGGGGTATCATAATTTTATGGGTAATGACCTTGGATTCGGGTACCGTTCCAACAATATCTCCTTCTACAAGGTCTGCCCCCGCTTCCACAACCGGAGTAAAATCCCACTTCTTCTCTGCATCCAGGCCCGGCGCGGAAATACCCCGGGTAATGAAATTCCCTGCCTGCTCTTTAATTGACTGGAGCGGCCGTTGGATACCGTCATAGAAATTACCCATGATTCCCGGACCGAGTTCCACAGAGAGCGGCATGCCTGTGCGCGTTACGGGTTCCCCCGGTTTGAGTCCCGTGGTGTCTTCATAGACCTGTATATAGGCGAGGTCTTCAATGAGCTTAATGGTCTCTCCCATCAAACCCTCTTCTCCTACCCTCACCACTTCATACATCTCACACCCTGCTATCTGCTCTGCAATAACAAGAGGACCTGCAATACTCTTTATGATTCCTTTCTTAAATTCTTTCAAGGTCTACTCCTCCTCTGCAATTTGGGCTCCCAGAGCCCTTCTGATAAGTTCCTGTAAGGGGTCCGTTTCCCTTGTTATAGGACCTGTACTATCAGGTATCTCTACGATGACCGGGGTTAACCTCTTTTTATCTTTTCTCGCACGGCTCAAAACCTCCCGGTTTTCTTCAGCGTACCGCTCAGTAATCATGATTATACCAATCGAATCATCCTGGAGCATCTCTCCTAAGTGCATTTTCGCCTCATCTCCAGAGCAGGTTCGTGTAACTCCTGCAAGCTTAAAGCCCGTTCTGGTATCCTCATCACCGATAACTAGAAGTTCCATATCAGACACTCACCATTAGTGATCGTATTGTATCATGGTCAAGTTGCGCTTCCTTGGCTATGGCTATGGTTCTTACATTCCTCATCTCAGCATCTTTGAGAGAGAGAAAACCCATCAATGGGCCAGCACCAAAGGGATTTTTCACCGAAATATCCCAACCCATCTTTAAGAGAAATTCATCGACCACTTTTTCCAGTGGTACCAGTGAAGATGTTTTCTCGTATTCCGGGAAAACTTCCATTAAAGAGGAATAGAAAGGTGTTCCTTCGAGGCTGTTAATGAGTCCACGGACATCTTCCTCTTCACCAAAGCTCGTCTTGGCGTGGTGATAGAGACTGCCCTGGGGCAGCAAAAAGCTTGCAATAGCATCCCAGCCTAAACGGTCCCGTTTCGCCCTCAAGAGAACCTTAAGGTTCATCAAATCAATCTTGGTGGCGAAGTAATCATGAATCATCGATAGGTCATCCCGTGAAGAAATGACCTGCCAGGTTTTCGTTAAAACAATTTTATCCAGTTCTGACTCAAAGCCACTCAGTAATTTTGTCTGCTCATAGGAGGGCACCTTTTCCATAAGGGGCTCGTAGGTGGTTCCTTCCAGAAGCGGGACGAGTTCGGCAATGCTCTGGGATTCATACATGCGTTTCAGTGTTTCTTCATGAAATTCTTCTGTGGACACAAGTCCCTGGTCCATCTGTTCCGCAGGCTTCTGTGCATGAATGTCCCTCAGGAGCGATTTAAGAGTGTTTGCCTCCAGTTCCCGGTTGAGATAGGAAAAAACATCCCTGATCTTTGCAGGCATCATGCCTATAATCTCACCGTAGAGGGTGGTACGATGTTTTTGTAATACCTCCTCCACGGTCTCAGCATTATTAATCATAAGGCCCTGCATCTCACTTCCATAGGGTGTCCCCTCCAAAAGGGAAGATATTTCCGAGAGCGAGTGAGCAGAAAGCATGTCTTCTAACTGTGCCTTGCTGATAAGCCTGCCTTCCTTTGCCTTGAGCCGGGCATTCATATAGAGGTACGGGGTGATATTCTGCACCGTTTTAGCGAGAAAAACGAGCAGTGGCAGAGACAGCAAAAATACCATCCCGATTACTATAATGATAAATTCATTGCTGATCATAAGAGGTGTCATGGGAATTCGTCAATCACCGGGGTTCTGACCCCTGGATTAGTTTTGGAAAAGAATCGTAGTTACTTGAGCCTTTAATTCCTCATTGAATCGACTCATGCGGGATTCTATGGTGTTATCTACGCCCACTGCTGCTTCCATGCTTTTGACGTTTACACCACCAAGGGTGGAAAGACTCTTTTCGTCAATAGAAAGTGATAATTTTTTACCCAGGCGCTGAGAAACCTTTTCACTGAGCTGAGAAAGGAGCGGTTGAAACCTCTGCTTGTCCTTCTCATTAAACGTGAGTCTGAGAGTTTGGTCGCCTATGATTTCTGCAGCCTCAGCAATGAAACTGGTTATGATGGCAGTATAATTATTACCCGCATCTTCTCCCTTTTCCATAAGCACCTGGAGGTGTTTCGTTGCCTGCTCAAAACTTTCCTGCATCAGCTGTTCCTGCATGGACATTTTCTTTCTTTTAGCCTTGAGGCGGGCATCCGCAATAATGCGCTGTTGCTCTCTCTTTGCCTCCTGTTTGCCGTGGTTGATAATATCCTGGGCTTCCGTGTCGGCGTTCAGCGCCGCTTCTTTTTTTATCTCCCCGGCTTTTTTCTGGGCCTCAGCGGTAATCTTAGTGCTCTCATCTTCAGCCATCTTAAGAATCTTATCTATTATTTTCTTTTCACCATCTCGTGCCATGGTTTCCTCGAAAGTAAATTACTCTTGCTATAGAGTTTTATTAAATGCTCCTGGAGTAAATCCGAAATCATAAA
>CALJBY010000253.1 GCA_938024025.1 uncultured bacterium | reverse complement strand
CCCGGGAAAGCGATTCAGCTGCAGCACTGTGAAGATGAAGAGATTATTGCTAAAGCAAGCGCACTCTTTAAAGTGGAGGCAGTATGAGTGAGTTTGAGCCTGAGATTGTGGCTTTCTGTTGTCAGTACTGAGCTTATTCAGCAGCGGACCTGGCAGGTTCCATGAGACTTTCATATCCCACGAGCATAAAAATAGTTAAACTTCCCTGTACCGGTAAGATAGATGTCCTCTACCTGCTGAAAGCCTTCCAGAGCGGTGCCGATGGCGTCTATGTTGCCGGGTGTATGGAGGGGGACTGCCACTATCTGACGGGTAACCTTCGGGCCAAAAAACGGGTGGAATACACACAGAAAATCCTGGATGAAGTGGGAGTGGGAGGAGAGCGGCTGGCAATGTATAATATGTCTGCGGCTCAAGGTGCACGGTTTGTGGAGGTGGCACAAGAGATGACGGAGAAGATTAAAGAACTGGGGCCAAGCCCCATAAAAAAGCAGAAGTCAGAAATCAGGAGTCAGAAGCCAGAAGACAACATGAAAGAGTCAATCCCCTCTCCCCTGGCGGGAGAGGGCTAGGGTGAGGGGGAAGGAGGAATAGTAATGGTTATCGGTGAGGGTAAGCCCATTAAAGAGATCTTGGCCATGATTGAAGACCGCTCGAAGATACTACTGGCAGGGTGCCGGGGATGTGTGACCGTATGCTGTGCAGGAGGGGAAAAGGAAGTGGGAATTTTGTCATCGGCTATCAGCCTGGCCCGGCAAAACCAGGGAAAAGCACTGGAGATCAAGGAAGTGACACTGGAACGGCAGTGTGATCCTGAATATCTGGAGGAGATCAGAAGCATTGTAGACGATTATGAAGCCATTCTATCCATTGCCTGCGGTGCTGGTGTTCAATTTTTGGCTGAAACCTACCGCACAACCCCTATTTACCCGGGCATCAATACGAATTTCATCGGCGTGACCCAGGAACAGGGAGTGTGGGCAGAGCGATGTCAATCATGCGGCGACTGTAAACTGCACCTGACGGGTGGAATTTGTCCCATTACCCGCTGTGCAAAGAGTTTGCTCAACGGTCCCTGCGGAGGTTCATCAACGGGCAAGTGTGAGGTAGATCCCGAGACGGACTGCGGCTGGCAAATGATTTACGACAGGTTCAAGGAATTGGGGTGCTTAGAGCAACTGGAGGTCATCATTCCCATAACCGATTGGACTACCAGTCGTGACGGAGGACCTCGAAAAATTGTCAGAGAGGATTTGAAGCTATGACATCGGACAGCCATCTGGAAAAAATGTTGGGACAAGGGGAGTTTGCTGTTACCTCTGAGTGTGGACCGCCACGGGGAGCTGACGCCGAGGTGATTAAGAAAAAGGGAGCGTTACTGAAGGGAACGGTTGATGCAATCAATGTTACCGACAATCAAACTTCGGTGGTGCGCATGTCAAGCTTTTCCTCCTGTGTTCTTCTCACGCAGATAGGTTTAGAAGCGACTTTGCAGATGGTTACCCGCGACCGGAACAGGATTGCTATTCAGAGCGATATCCTCGGCGCTGCAGCCCTGGGCATCAACAACATCCTCTGCCTTTCCGGTGACCACCAGAAATTTGGCGATCATTCCACGGCTAAGAATGTCTATGATATAGACTCCATTCACTTGATACAGACCGTGAAGCATATGCGGGATGAGGGTAAATTTTTAGGGGGGGAAGAGCTCAAAGGAATTCCCAAACTTTTCATTGGTGCAGCAGCCAATCCTTTTGCAGACCCCTTTGAATCTCGAGTAGTACGCTTAGCTAAAAAAGTTGCGGCCGGTGTCCAGTTTATTCAAACCCAGTGTATTTTTAACCTGGAGCGTTTTGCTGAATGGATGGAACAGGTTAGAGATCGGGGGCTTCACGAAAAAGTGCATATCCTGGGGGGAGTAACCCCCATGAAGTCTGTAGGTATGGCCAACTATATGAAGAATATGGTGCCGGGTATGGACGTTCCTGATGCATTGATTGCCCGTATAAAAGGGGTGGAGAAGGATAAAAGAGCGGAAGAGGGCGTAAAGATCGCTGTCGAAACCATACAGCAGTTAAAAGAGATGGAAGGCGTTCACGGTGTGCATATTATGGCCATTGAATGGGAGGAGATGGTTCCCCGGATTGCCGAGGAAGCAGGCCTTCTTCCCCGGCCGCAGATTGCTTAATAAAACGAAGAGAAACCTGTAACAAAAGGAGGTGTCACATGGCACGAATATTGATAGTGGATGATGATCCGGATATAGTGGAATCAGTGACGATGGTACTGCAAAAGAACAACCATGAAGTACTGCAGGCCTACGGAGGTGTAGAGGGTTTAGAGAAGGCAAAAAAAGAGAAGCCAGATGCCATAATTCTCGATGTTATGATGCCGGATAAGGATGGTTATGAAGTGTGTAAGGAGTTAAAGGGTGACGCAAGCTACAGGGATATTCCCATATTGCTTCTTACTGCAGTGGTTTCGAAAATTCCTTCAACCACCTATACCCACCGTATGGGCATGGAAACTGAAGCCGATGACTACGTTGATAAACCGGTAGAGCCAACTGAACTAGTGCGGCTGGTTGAACGGCTGCTTAAACAGTAGGGTTACTTTGGTCAAAGGGGGGACATGACACAATTCCCCCGAACAGAAGTCCATCATTGTGAGTTCCAGGGACGGTGAGGGGCGGGAGCGTACTGTTTATGACTACCCTTGAAGCATTACATATTCTGGTAGTTGATGATGAAAAGATCATCCGGGAGGGAGCAGAACGTATTCTCATCAAGGAAGGGTGGAAGACAACGATTGTTGAAAGTGGAGAACGCGGACTGGCATTGATTAAAAATGATACATTCCAGGTTCTCCTGCTGGATCTCATGATGCCGGGTATCAGTGGGATGGAAGTGTTACAGGCAGCTCTTCAGATGCAACCCGATCTCCTGGTAATAGTGATTACGGGGTATGCGACGATTGAAAATGCGGTGTCGGCCATGAAAAGCGGCGCTTATGATTTTATTCCAAAACCGTTTACCCCTGATCAGCTGCGTATCGTTGTAAGGAGGGCTCTTGATAAAATAAGGCTTGAACGTGAGGCCGCTCTTCTCCGTAGTGAGCGGGAAAGAAGCCTGCAGGATATTGCCAATGAGAAAAGTAAAACCCTCACCATTATTAATCACATGGCTGATGGTGTTCTGGTGACGGATCAGAAGGGTTCTATTGTGCTTAACAATCCGGCAGTTACCCGTATGGTAGGGTGGGCGAGTAAGAACCCACTGGGAAAGCATGTTTCAGAAGTGGTCAAACATGAAGACCTCACTAACATGCTGAAAAAGGTTTTAGAGATAGAAGATGTCCATGAACAGGGCATTTCTCAGGAAGTGGCATGGGGAGATCCACCCACAACTTTCTTTATGGCCCATACTGCTCCAGTCAGGAACGAACAGGGGGATATCATCGGTGCCGTTACCATCTTCAATGATGTAACACGCCTGAAAGAGCTTGATCGGATGAAGTCGGAGTTTGTTGATATGGTCTCCCACGAACTTCGATCTCCCTTGAGTGCTATTCGGCAGAAGCTCTCTCTCATGAGTGATGGCTTTACCGGGGATATCAGTGATGAGCAGAAACAGATAGTGGGTCGGGTGCAGCACAGGATCGATGGCCTCCTCGGTATGATACGTAACCTGCTTGATCTCTCACGCATTGAGGCCGGCCGCCTTGTGCAGCAAAAAGAGAGGCTGGTGGTTCCTGATATTATTGAAGAGGCGGTTGAGCTCATGGTTCCTGAGGCAGATAAAAAAGGAGTTACCTTTGAAGTGACCATAGACGCCGACCTGTTTCCTATCCATGCGGATCGTCAAAACATGGAGACGGTCTGTGGTAACCTGGTGAGTAATGCGGTAAAATATAACCGGGAAGGCGGACGGGTTACCATTGGTGCCCGCAACCGGGGAGAATTTGTAGAGATACAGGTATCTGATAGTGGTGTTGGTATTGCACAAGAGAATCTTGGTCGTATTTTTGATAAATTTTTTCGCATACGGAGCGACTATACCCGCACGGTCGTTGGTAGTGGCATCGGCCTGCCCCTGGTAAAGGCTATTGTTGAGGCCCACTTTGGTTCCATTTCTGTAGCAAGTGAATTGGAAAAGGGAACGACTTTTACCGTCCTTCTTCCACGGGCAATCACCTGATTTTTTTTAAAGATGTTAGCTGATTGACCACTGAAAAGGAGTTATATGACTACACATGAAGATTTGAAGGCAAGCAGTTTTTTTAAAGATTTGCCAGATGCATATCTGGGAAAAATAGCAGAGCTCTGCCGTGAAGAAGTGTTCCAGGCACAGGATATTATTATCAATGAAAATGAGGAGGCGCACAAACTCTTCATCCTGATGGAAGGCAGCATTGCTATTCAGTTACCCCTCAAGAAGTACCACTATGTGATTATAAGCACCCTGGAAGAGAAGGGGGTGCTTTTCGGCTGGTCCTCGCTGGTGGAGCCCAAGCAATATAGTGCAGCAGTAAAATGTTTAGATAAAACCAGGGTCCTTTCTCTGAACGGAAAGGAACTTGAAAAACTCTTTCAAGAAGATCCTGTTATGGGGCTCGCCTTTATGAAGAAGATTGCAAACCTCATAGACCAACGGCTTATCAGCATGAGAAACCGCCTGGTAAGCACAATCTCCTAGCCAAACTCCATTTTCCCATTCAAGTATTGTAAAAAACCAGCCACAGATGATATAGAAAAGCTGCTTTAGGGTGAGCCCGTTCGGATGTGGGATTGGAGTACTGGAGTGTTGGAGTGGTGCGATTTCTAATTTTAGATTGCGGAATGCAGATTAAAGCAAAAAGATTTAAAAGCACCGCAGGGGAGCTGAGGGCGCAAAGCAAAACTATATTGGATAAATGAATTAAGCAAAAGAATTCTCGGAACAGCAATAGAAATACTCAGCGTAAAGAGCGGGGCAAGAGTTGTTTTTACCTTTTAAAATCTCTGCGTTCTTTGCGTCTTTGCGGTGAGAAGCATTTTTTTAATTTAGGCACTCTAGGCATTTTAGATCATTTTAGGCAATCTTTTTCTCCTGCCCCTGACTCCTGTCTTCTGACTTCTTTATTTGCTAGTTTTCCTCCGCGCCTCCCTCAGATCTTACCCTGGGGAATTTCGAACGCTTCTCTTAGAATCTCGAGTGCCCTCACAACCTCAGACGCAGGTATGATAAAGTAGGAGGTTGATACGGTTGTGCTGATTGCCAATACCTGCAAGCCCTCAGAGGAGAGGGCATTGTGCATGACATCGATAATACCATGCTGTTCAGCGAAATGGGGACCATGAATGGCAACCATGCCGACCTCCGTATGGATGTCAAGGGCATCCTCCTGTAGGGGGAGATCTAACAGTGTGTTGTGAGTGGTTTTCAAGCTGCTTCGTTCAACGCAAAAGGTGATATGTAACACCCCATCGTTTTCATGATGGGCTACAAGAAATTTGATTTTTATTTCCTTCTCCTCGAGTTGTTCAAATAATTCCTGTAAAGCATCAGGTTGCGCTAAGGTCAAACTGACCAGAGAGAGATATTCGTGATGCAGGACATCAAAAACCTGAAATCGTTCCATATGTCCTCGCTAAGACAAACCGAATTTCCTGCTTAACAGGCTGAGTGCCTCTAATATCTGTTCTTCCTGTATTACACAGGAGATAGCTGAAAGGGAACTTGCCATGGCAAAGAGAGGGATGTGGGCATCAGAGAGGGTTTGCATGATCATTCCAGAAATTACGGCATGTTCCCTATGGGGAAACAGGGAAAGGATGCCCACCCCACCCAGCGGGGAAACCTCCCTGGCACAAATAGTTGTTTTTATCTCTTCTAAAAGGGCGTGAGTTGACTGTACATCTTTTTTATCCACACAGAGGATGACGTCGCTATAACCATTTTTGCGGGGGGTTTGATTTACAAATTCGATATTGATTCTCTGTTCTGCTAACCGTTGCAGGACTGTTCCCACGTCCCTGGTCTCAACAATGGATGCAAGGTTAAAGGCGTTGAGATCTGCGCGCTGAAGGATTCCGCTTATCAAACGATTTCCCATTTTGTTACGACATCCGTGTGCAATTGGAATGAAAGGATATACCGTCCCTTCCCGATGGTAGTGCATGTATTAACATAAATCTTTTCTTACCGCAAAAGGTTTTGAAGGCGTATGATGGGGGTCTGACCCCCTGCTCCTTTTTTTTGTGATGAGTGTTTAATTGACTTGAAAAAACAATAGCATATATGATAGATACAACCACACGGTGATTTATGAGGGAAGAGGATATGTTGCAGAGACTTAAAGAAATGATTTTAAAAGATGCTTTTAAGGTGAGCGATAAAGCTACCTTCAAGCTTGCCTCAGGTAAACTCAGCAGGTATTATGTGAACTGTAGGATCGTAACCCTTAACCCTGAAGGCATGGTCCTCATTGGAAACCTTATCTTTAACAAGATTGGAGATAGTGCTGTTACTGCAATAGGCGGGCCTTCTCTGGGAGCGAATCCCATTGCTGATGCTGTTTCTATGATTTCCTATCAAAAAGGGAAGGTTATTAAACCGTTTTATGTCCGTGAAAAGGTGAAAGATCATGGAGTAGTTAAAAAGATTGAGGGGAATATCAGCAAGAACGACAGGGTAATCATTGTGGATGACGTGATTACTACAGGAGGATCAACCATCCGGGCAATTGAGTGTGCGAGAGGCGAGGGATTAGAGGTAGTAAAGGTGATTGTCCTGGTGGATCGGGAAGAAGGAGGCAGAGAAGCGATCGAACAGCATGTCAAGGATTGTGAAAGCCTCATAACCATGAGCGATCTCATGGAAAACTATCCAAAGCACACCTGACTCCCTGCTCCACATACTTCATAATTGCCCTTTCTGGTCGGAAAAAATCCACACCTTTCCGGTCTGCTCGATGTGAGCTAACTTTTTGTTTTGTAATGGTTTTTTCACCAGAATGCCCCCTGTGCTATGCTGCTGATACCCCAATCAAACTCCTGTTAACGACGGTCAGGCAGATAGGGATTACCGGTTCAGGAAACGAAGGAGCTTTCCGCTTACCCTGAGAGCATAGGTAAGGCGTAAACACCATGGGATAGATACACATAGACATAAGTATAAATTTATGTTATACTATTATGATTAATTCTTGATAGCAGGAAGCTAGAGAATGATAATGAAGTATAACACTATTGGGAAAACTCTGCAGCTGACAACAGCGTGCAGGCATACCAGAAAGAAGGTTACTTGGAATTTACTAAGCGTACATTACATGAAACTATCCACCAAGGAATAGAAAAAGCAGGTTTTGCAAAAAGTTTGCCTGTCCAGAAACAAACCTTTGAGCAAGTCCTTGATAATGACCGGGATGTCTTAGTTCAGTCTCAGACCGGTACGGGCAAAACGGCGGCTTTCCTCATATCTATTTTTCAACTGCTTCTCACCCACGATTCCTTTAAAAAGAAAAAGGCACTTATTGTGGTGCCCACCCGGGAACTTGCAGTCCAGGTTACAAAAGAAGCAGAGTTGCTGGGGCACTACATCAAGTTGCGAACAGGTTGTTTTTACGGAGGTGTTGGTTTTGTCCAGCAGGAAGACCTGCTGCAAAAAGGTGTGGATATTATTGTCGCAACTCCCGGCAGGCTGCTCGATTTCAGTCAGCAGGGAAAGCTGGATTTGAAAAAGGTCGGCATCCTGGTCATAGACGAGGCTGACAGACTTTTTGATATGGGCTTTTTGCCGGACATTAGAAGGATGCTCAGAAAGATGCCTCCCTATAACAAGCGGCGCACCATGCTCTTCAGTGCCACCCTTGATTCCCGCGTTAAAGAGCTTGCCTGGGAACACATGAATAACCCTGTAGAGATAGAGATAACGCCGGAACAGGTGACCGTGGAGAGTGTCTGTCAGGAGCTGTACCATGTGGAGCAGAGCGAAAAGATGAAGCTGCTTCTCGGCATCCTCAAAAAAGAA
>CALJBY010000252.1 GCA_938024025.1 uncultured bacterium | reverse complement strand
TTTATCTGAAAAAAAATAATTAAACTCCGGGAAGCCCCGCCTTGTAGGCGAGGAGCTTCAAATTTCGGTAGGAGCGCATTCATGCGCGATGAATTCGCGGCTTAAAGCCGCTCGTACCACACTCTATCTGAAAGAAAAACCGATTTTCATGTTTTGTGGTGTCCTGAAGGAGGATGAGTGTTTGATAAGACTATCCCCCTGTGGTATCCTTTGGGGCATACACTGTTTCACCTGTACGAGAAAAAGAGAGCCTGTGCAATAATGCATACGATCTTGCATACCATAAACAGCTCCCGGGAACTGCCATGGATTCCACACACTATCTTATAGAGATTGAACGTCTGGCGCTCCTCGGTGACGGAGTAGGCCATATCACTACCGGGGGAAAAGAAAAAGGCAAAGCAGCCTTTGTTGCTTACAGCCTGCCCGGGGAAAAGATCCTCGCACAAAAGGTGTTGGACAAGAAAAAATACTCGAGATGGATTCCCCAAAGCATTGTACAGGGATCGCTCGATCGTATCGAACCAGCGTGCCCTTACCATTTTCGGCCCGGTCAGACTGCTCTTTGGTGTGGCGGGTGTAACTGGCAGCTTTTTCCGGTGGAGCAACAGAGAGAGGCCAAGAGAGACCTTGTGATGGAAACACTGGAGCGCTTGGGTGGGATTTCAGATGCTCCCCCAATCGAAGTGCTCTTTGCAGAAAAAAGCTGGCGGTATCGGAATAATGTTCAAATTGTATTCGGAAAAAGAGCACAGCGGGTCATCGGAGGGTTTTATGCTCCGGGCACTCATGCTCTTGTGCCCATTGATGACTGTTTGATGCAAGCACAACCTTCTATCCATAGTTTCACTGTTTTTAAGGAAACAGCTGAAGCTCTTGGCCTGCAGCCCTATGAAACAAAAGGAGACCGTGGCGGGTTAAAACAACTTCTGATACGAACCAATGAGGCGGGTGAAGTGCATCTGGTCCTTGTCACCAGGAAAGCCTCCTTTCCTGAACGGGAGAAATGTGTTCAGTTGATAGCTGCCCGGTGCCCGGAGGTTGTGAGCATATATCAAAATGTGCAGCCAGAACGGACATCTGTAATGAGCGGCAAGCAGTGGATCCATCTGTGGGGCAGAAAAAAGATCGAGGAACATCTGTGTGATTTAAAGATTGCCTGTTCCCCGGGAGCCTTTCTGCAGGTGAATACCAGTGCTGCTGAAGTTCTCTACCGTAAAGCAATCGAAGAAGTTTTTCCCGAGCCCGGGATGACGGTTCTGGACCTGTACTGTGGCGTAGGGTCGTTAAGCCTTATGGCAGCAAGATCAGTTGAGCACGTGATTGGGATTGATGAATTGCCGGCTGCTATTGATGATGCACGTGAAAATGCCAGGGAGAATGGGATAGCCCATGCTGATTTTTTTGCGTCTACGGTTGAGAGTTTTTTGCAGGAAACATCGTCTGTATTAGGCGCCCTCTCAAACAGGCTGGTTGTCATTGTAGATCCCCCGCGTTCAGGTTGTCGGGGGGAGGTCATTTCCCAGCTCCTTACGCTGACACCACGCAGGATTGTTTATTTATCGTGTGACCCTGCCACACTGGCCCGCGATCTCAAAATGCTCAGTGCACAATACCACCTGTCGGCTGTTACGGTGGTGGATCTCTTTCCCCAAACCTCCCATATTGAAGTGATTGCACGACTGGAAAAAAAGGTTCCTGAGAGGGAGCTAGGGTAAGGGTAGTTTCTTCCAATCTCCTTTGTAAAAACGCAGTGCCATGAGGGTGCCCTGAACGACCATGGAAACAAGCATGGCAATCCATACACCGCGTGCCCCATACCCCAGGACGAAAGCGAGAACAAATGCGAGGGGGAGCCGTACAAACCACATGCCGGTGATTATAACTTTCATAGTACCTCTCGTATCACCAGCCCCTTGCAGCCCGCCACCGAGAATAAGGCTCAGTGCCATAAACGGTTCAGAAAGCATGTTTATTTTCAGGTACCGGGTGGTTTCCGCACGAACAGCAGGATCGTGGGTTAAGAGTGCTGCGCACTGTTCTGCCCAGATAAAAATTATTCCAGAAAGAATAGTCAACAGGGTAACTCCCAGCAGTGCAGTTCTCCATCCCAATTGTGCAGCACGGGTGGGGTTGCCTGCCCCGAGGTTTTGGCCCACGAGAACAGATGCGGCCATGTTGAGGGCAAAGGCGGGAAGAAAAATGATAGCTTCAATCCGGAGACCGTTTGTAATCGCTGCTAGAGCGCTGATGCTCGCATCTCCCAGACGTCCAAGGAGATTATAGAGAACAATACTGCCTGCATTCCAGGCTATTTGAAGCAGCGCCGCAGGCCATCCGAGGGATATAATCTGTCTCACTGTTGCAAGAACGATGGACCAGGGACGTTGGTAGAGGTGTTTCCAGCGGTGGGAGGAAAACAGGAAAAGGTTGATCACCATGCCTACCGACACGGAAAAGGCTGTAGCGACGGCGATACCTGCATATCCCATTCTGGGGAGTGAAAAAAGCCCAAAGACAAGAACAAAATCCCCGATGACATTAAGAGTGCTGACGGTGAACATCGTCAGGAGAGGTTTTTTCACCTCTCCGCTGGCCCGGAATATCCCATTGGAGATAATGAGTAAATAGTTGGGTCCCAGTGCACAGGCAAAAATTCTCAAAAATGTTTCCGCTGTAGGTCGTATTGTTGAGGGAAAACCAGCTGTTGCTATAATTTCCCTGTAAAAAATAAGAAAGGTAACGCTCAGTCCAATGGCACAGAAGACACCGAAAATAAGAGACTGCTTTGCATTACTGACTGCGTGTGCGACATTTGCTGCACCAATATTTCTTGAAACGAGAGCTATTGTTCCGGTACTGATTGCGTTAGCAATAATAATGAGGAGAAAATAGAGCTGGCTGACAAACCCGACAGCTGCCTGTACCTCAGAGCTAATCAAACCTGCCACATAGATGTCCGTAAAGCCCACGGCAAAATTGAAAATCATGATGAGCATCATGGGCCAGGAAATCTGCCAAATAGTAGTCGAGAGCTTACCCCGGGTAAATGTGTCCATTGTTCCTGTGGTCGATTCTTGCCGGCAGGTGTCGATAAAGCCCCGCCATGCCGGCCCCGTTAAATACGAAGTATATTTAACTGGGGTAGGCGGTGATGTATCGGCACAATTCAAAAATAAAAAAAATACATTGTTTGCTTTGAATACCCCGTGCTTTGCACGGGATCGCAAAAGGAAACATCAGCCCTTTCGTGCTTTCTTTGTTTCACCCGTCCGGGTAAAACAAAGCCACCTGTTTCACAGGTGTTTGTTTGCTTCCGGGATGCCCCGCGCTGCTTGCCCGGTTAAATGCGCAGCTTATTTAACGATGGTGCGCGAGGAGCATCACTCTGTCGTAAGGCAGAGATTGATACTGCATGTAATGTAGGGTGGAGCGGTTACGTCCGGAAGATGGTTTGTAACTGAGCGGGAAGAGCAGAAAGGCAATCAAGCATGCTGTCGGGCTTTTCTTCTGCCAATTGGTCTTTAGTGGCAACTCCGGTGGGCAGGGCGATTACCTGAACTCCGGCACGTTTGCCTGCGATAATATCGGCCCTGGAATCACCTACAAAAACACATTCACTGCGGGAAAGACCCAGCTCTTCCGTACATTTAATAAGGGAAGCAGGATCCGGTTTGGGTTTTGTCTCGCCTGCAGTAACAACGGCATCAATCAAAATGTCAATTCCCAGGTTTTTTAAATCCCTCCACTTCCCATTGCCGACAGACATTCTGCCGGTGGCAACACCTGTTTTCATCCCCCCATCCTTCAGTAAGAGAAGCACTTCTCTGGCATGGGGTTGCAAAGTAATGTGATCCTTTGAGAGCGCTATGAATTCTTCTTTCATTGCCCGCGTGAATGCTGTAATAGCGTGGGGGGTTAGTGATGGATATAAGGTGAGCAACAGCTGATCGAGTGTAACGAATTGATTGAGAAAATCTGCCATTTCACGAATGTCAACCGCCCGTAGATTATGGCGTTCGGCTGTGTGGTTGAATGCCATGTTGTAGGTGTCAAGTGAATTGATAAGGGTTCCATCAAGGTCGAAAATGACCCCTCGAATATTTCTCATAGATAATCCTGTGCACGCATTTGCATGCGATAATCGATTGAGCTATGGCTCAAGACTGCGCTTAGTGTGCTACAGCTTT
>CALJBY010000251.1 GCA_938024025.1 uncultured bacterium | reverse complement strand
TGCCCTCATTGCGGAGCGCGGTACCTTCAACAGGGGACAACGGAAGCTATGATTTACGGGTATGGAGGTAACTTTCTTTGTTGTCACAGCTCATGGCAGGAGGGAATAATTCTCTCATCCATTTTATTTCAGCATGGAAATCATGATGTTGATAGTATCCTCAGCACTACTCTGCTGGTTAAAGCGTACGACTCCAATTATGTATGCCCCCGTGCGGGCAAAAAGCACCCTTCCATAAAAAGTATGTGTCCCCGCAAATGCTTGTTCCCCTAGTTTTATATCTTCACCTGTTATCTGACCGATAGTTTTTATAAAATCACGGTATGTGTGGAAGTTCTGCCGTGCTTCCTCGAGACCCTTACTGTTAATGAGAAAAATTTTATGGTGATCAGTAGTGCTATCATAATCCACGCTGTAACCGTCGGTAAAATATGCCTGACCTAAAACATCAGATTTAATGTAGCGCTCACTTTTTTTTACACGTCCTTCTGGAGGGAAAATACTAAAAAGGTGTGGCGGTGCACCCTTCTTTGGCATCTTCTGGGTGATCAGGGTGGCTAGGCGTGATAATGATTGAGCTGTTTCCGGTTGCATGTCATAAGACATCAACTTCACATAGTACTTATCCTGCCAGAAGCAGAGCGTAGTATCGTATTGAAAACTGTCAACGCCAATTGCAAGATCACGTCCGCCCGGTATTCTCTCAACTGCATAAATACCAAATGCATTGAGATGGTTACCCATATCATACAGATCAACCACAATCTCACTATGATTTTTAAGGCTTTTAACTTGCAGGGTCACCATTTTCTCGAAGCCATATGCTAAATAGCCCGGGGCGCCCCCATTCATATAATCCCAGAGATTTTCTTTGGTATAGTATTCTGCATCGTGCGTGATGGCAAAACCGGTAAGCTCAGAGGATGAGGGGATGAGACGCTGTAATTCTGTAGCGTGTAGTGTCCTGCTGGTAACGAGTAGCAGCAGTGATGCAGCGATAATAGCACAACAAACTCTCATAGGCTAAGACCTTTTAAAGCATTGCCTGCACATTTTCATTTATTTCTTTGACGTTCCCCATAGCGACAGCCATACTACTGACATAGCTGTGGTTTAAGATCCATTTGAGAGCTGCCTTATAGGAAGGTGTGCTTTTACCATCTGCAGAATAGGGCCCGCCTGAGCAGGTCTTCATGGCTATTATTCCAAGCTTATTCTGCTCAGCTTTTTGCAGCTCGGATTCTAAGGCGTGTTGATCCCATTCAAAGTACTGGCCACCCAGTGAATGTATATAAGAGCCTTTATGATTATAGGGAATCATAATGACGTCATAAAATTTATTCTTATTAGCAGCTTTGAGTAGAGCCACTTGATTATCATGGGAGGAAAAGCCACAGGCCCGTATCTGTCCCTTTTCTTTTGCCACTCGGAAAAAATCCATAACTGCTTCATGTTCAATGATGGCAACCTTGCTTGCACCATGAATCAAATAAATATCTATATAATCTGTTTGGAGGGCCTTGAGACTCTCTTTGAGGGATGTGTCCAGCATGTTTCTAATCTTTTTTGATCCCTCTGCAGATTTTAATAACTCCTCTTTCCCCCGCAGGAATACAAGTGCTCTTGACTGGATGACTACTTCTTTACGTATCCCTCGCACTACTTTTCCAAGCATCACTTCATTTTGACCATTATAATAAACTCGACCCGTATCTAAAAAATTGATTCCACTATCAAGGGCACTTTTAACCATTGCTGGTTCCATCGTTCGGGAAGCGCCAAAGCCTACAGGAGCAACCTTGAGTTGTGTTCTACCGACGGTACGGTAGTGAGGTGAGGTTTTAGCGTAAGCGGTTTGTGCAGGTAACAGTGATAAAGGAATTTTTCCTAAAAGGGTAAGGGCCAGTAACCCTTTGGAAGATTTTCTTAGAAATTCTTTGCGGGATAATGGATTGTCATTATTGTCAATCATCTTTTACCTGCCTTTATTGTTAACTTAGCATTTTGTCTAACTCCACTGCCTGCTCCTGTGTGCCGATGACAACAAAGGTGTCGCCCTTTGCTATTGGTGAAGATGAGTCCGGTTGCAGATCAAAAGTACCGTCTGCCCGGCGGATTGCGAGAACAAGGGCTCCGGATTTGTGTCTGATCTCAGCTTCAGAAATGGTTTTATTGATAAGGGGTGAGTTGTCCGGAATGGTCACTTCATTAAGGCTGAACTCAAGGCTCTCACCGTGCATTACCATGTCAAGAAAGTCACTGGTAACCGGCCTTGTTGCAAGCGCGGCCATCCTTTTTCCCGAAATGTAGTAGGGTGCAATTACTCTGTTTGCCCCTGCCATTACAAGCTTGTTTTCAGTTTCAATTTCACTGGCCCGTGCCACAATATACAGGTTGGGATTCAAGACACGGGCTGAAAGGGTCACATAAAGGTTAGCAACATCCGAATCAGCAGTGGTGATCAATCCCCGTGCCGCTTTAATCCCTGCTTTAATCAAGTTTTCATCACTGGTGATGTCACCGACAATATAGGGAATGTTCCGTGGTCCCAGTTGTTCTTCGATTCCCTGTTTTCGATCAACCACCACATACGGGACTCGTGCTGCATCAAATTCCGCCCCCACCTGGTGCCCGGTTCTCCCGTAACCACAGATGATATAGTGGTTTTTCATGTCCTTGATTTTTTTGTCCATTTTTTTCCTCCTGCTGTAACCAAGGATTTCACCCTCGATAATGATTTCTACGAGCTGGGTTCCTGCATACACGGCAACGCCAACACCGGCTACAATGATAATTATAGTAAACAGCTTGCCCAATGGGGAAAGGGCATGTACTTCCTGGAAACCCACGGTGAAAAGAGTGATAATAACCATATAGAGCGAGTCAAGGAAAGACCAGCTTTCTATCAGTCGATAGCCAATAGTTCCCGCAATGGCCACAACAAAAAGCATTATAAGTGCTGGCAGTAATCGCCTGAATGGATTCATAGGTTCTTACGTTGTTTTAAGATGATGGCCGTCTCATAGCCCTTGAGTATTCACACAGTGTGGTTGCTGATCTTTGAAAGAGAACTTTGAACATCCTCACAAGGTTGTGAACACCTTTGATAAAAAACTAAGAGTATCACTTTTTACCCAAGTCTCAAAGCACAATTTTGTGCCCGTCGTTGCCGCATAGGTATCTCGGCTCAATGCTACACTAAGTGGTTATTAGCAATTTTGCTTACATCTGACAAGATCAATTTGGGCTTTTTGGGCAAGCAGTACGCTTGACCTTTTATGTTTCAATCAGTCGACGGATGTGAATGTATATGCGCCACAGAAACTTTTGATGGTTCTATTGAATAACTCCGGGTATTCAATGAAAGGAAAGTGGTCGCAATTGTCGAATATGACCAGCCGTGATCCCGGAACGTCAGAGTT
>CALJBY010000250.1 GCA_938024025.1 uncultured bacterium | reverse complement strand
CTGTCCATCGAGGGAGAATTTCTCTGTCTTGAAGAAGGCAGTTCTCTTAAGAGGATGTTCATTGGATTTGGAGCAGGTGCAGCTCAGGTAAATACGATTGTACGTATCTATCTACATTCGGGGAACCATAAAGAATTGCTGCAGGAGTTCATGGCCACAGTAGAAACCTCGGATAAAACTGGACTAGGCCCGGCAATGCTTGGTATGGGTCCCGTTCCAGGCGGCGGAATAATCTCAGCTACGGTGAGCTCTGGTATCAGTGCCGCATCTGAAACCTGGAGAAGTGACATCGAAGCCCTTTCAGATGCACTAGCCAAAGAAATCGTAAAAAGCTTTGTTGACTTCGCCATTCGGCAAGGCTGGACCAATCAAGTCATTTATTGATTTTTAGATGGATTAGTGTTATGCAATAGCCAGAAAAATAACAGTTTATACAAGCAACTTTCTCTTAAAGTATTGCCAGGGAACATATCCATTCTTTTAATCCTTATGAAGGAGTAGATACTCGATGATAAACAGAAACGACATAAAAAAAAGTGTGGTGCAATTAACCTGTCTCGTAATTGTATCTATTTGCCTGGGGTGTGCCGGTACAGTAAAGGAAGAAATCGTTCCCCAACCCGCTCCTCCTCCGGAAAATGTTCTTCAAGTAGGTGTTTCACCCACTGCTCCTCCCTTGATTTTTTATAAGGACAATGGTGTTGTCGGGCTTGAGACAGAATTTGCCGGAGCACTTGCCAAGTCATTGGGAAAAACGGCACGTTTCATTATGCTGGGCTGGGATGATCTGATTCCAGCACTTGCAGAAAAGAGAATAGATATTATTATGTCCGGCATGTCTGTCACCAAGATGAGAGAAGGTCGCATCAGTTTCACCTCTCCCTATCTTAAGGCCGGTCAAATGGCATTGGTGCGCAATCAGGATGCAGCCATGTATCCCTCTGCTGCTTCCATAAAAAACACACAGGCCAGGGTTGGCTTTATGCAGGGGACAACAGGCAGTTTTCTGGTACAACAGGAATTTCAGCTCACAACGCGGAAGATCTCCTTTGGCTTCGTCAAGGATGCCATACAAGCCCTGGTTGAGGAAAGAGTTGACCTCTTTATAGATGATGCCCCGGTCATATGGTATAAAGGAACAACACAGGAAGCTCAGGGATTGACGCCCATCCCCATCCTCCTCACTGAAGAGTCCCTTGCATGGGGAGTTCGGAAAGATGATGCACAACTACTTAACGCAGCGAACCTCTTCCTTGAAACATGGAAAAACGATGGAAGATTGAAAAACGCTATAACAAAGTGGATGCCCTACGCCCCCGCTAAAAGCATACCCTAGTTTCTGTTTTGCACACAAATTCTCTGTGATCACGGTGGTTCCGAGAACAACGATGGTGATTACAAATTACTCTATGAAATTGAATGGAGATACACGGACAACGTGACGGAAACAGCAGCTGAACAATGTGGATTGAGCTTTCAGAAGCAAGCAGACGACACGTTATCTGTTTTTTTCGCAGGTAGCTGGAAAAGTAATCAGGGGTTGCCCCCCTTCAACAAGGTTCAACAAGAAATTCAATCCAACCCCCAATATAAGCATGTCACTTTTGATACACAGGAACTCACCGATTGGGATTCCGGATTTCTGACCTTCCTGATCAAAGTTTTCAATCACTGTTCCCAGCAAAAGATTTCTGTTAATGACGAAGGGCTCCCCCAGGGCGCAAAACGCCTCATGGCAATTGCTACAGCTGTTCCAGAAAAGGAAACACACACGGATAAGGTGCCCGATCCCCTGCTCTCCAGAGTTGGTGCACAAACCATTGAGGTTGTTCATGCCTCGAGAGAGGTACTGGACTTCATCGGTGAAGCATCACTGGCCTTTTTAAAGTTCCTGGTAGGAAAAGCACGTTTCCGCCGTTCAGACCTTGGATTGATCATTCAAGACTGTGGCGCACAGGCACTTCCCATCGTCTCACTTATCAGTTTCCTGGTAGGACTGATCCTCGCCTTTGTAGGAGCGGTACAACTGAAGCTGTTCGGTGCACAGATCTATGTAGCAGATATGGTCGGGATCGCTATGGTCCGGGAAATGGGGGCCATGATGACCGGGATTATTATGGCAGGTCGCACCGGTGCTGCCTTTGCTGCCCAGCTCGGCACCATGCAGGTAAACGAAGAAATAGATGCACTAACAACCCTGGGTATTTCACCCATGGAATTCCTGGTGCTGCCACGCATGCTGGCGCTTATTGTAATGATGCCCCTTCTTTGCCTCTATGCAAATCTTATGGGTATACTGGCCGGTTTTTTCGTAGGAATCGGCATGTTAGATCTTGCTCCCATGCAATACTTTTACCAAACCCAGGCTGCTGTGGACATGACCAATATTTCGCTCGGTGTCATCAAGAGTGTAATATATGGTGTTCTGATTGCCCTCTCGGGATGCCTTCGGGGCATGCAATCTGGACGGAGCGCCTCTGCAGTTGGTATTGCAACTACCTCAGCAGTAGTAACGGCAATTGTATTTATCATCGTTTCAGATGGTATTTTTGCTGTAATCTGCAACGCGCTGGGAATCTGAGAGGGAAAGGGTTCGAAATCAGAAGGCAGCAGTCAGAATTTAAAGATGAACATCGAACATTCAACATCGAACGTCCAACTTTGAATGAAAGAATAACTTAATGATTCAAGAAGCAGCGAACAAAAATGAAGCCCACATTGCCGTAACTGATCTCACCATGGCATACGGAGATTTTGTAGTAATGCGGGATCTTAACTTCACCATTGGACAGGGTGAAGTCTTCATCATTATGGGTGGAAGCGGTTGCGGTAAAAGCACCCTGTTACGCCACATGATTGGCCTCATAGAGCCTGCTCGAGGGAAAGTGTTATATGACGGTGAGAGCTTTTGGGATGCCAAACCCGAAGAACGAGACCGCCTGATGAGACGTTTTGGAGTGCTCTATCAAAGTGGTGCGCTCTGGAGTTCCATGACGCTGGCGGAAAACGTTTCGATTCCAATCGAGGAATATACTAATCTCAACTCCAGCCAGATACGGGAGCTGGTTGCACTGAAACTTTCACTGGTCGGCCTGGCGGGTTTCGAAGAGTTTTATCCCTCCGAGATTAGCGGTGGTATGCGGAAGCGGGCCGGACTGGCCCGGGCCATGGCCCTTGATCCTGACATCCTTTTTTTCGATGAGCCCTCGGCGGGTCTTGACCCGGTAAGCGCGAAGCGGCTGGATGACTTAATTCTGGAGCTTCGGGAAAGTCTTAATACCACCGTGGTGATAGTAACCCACGAACTTGCAAGCATTTTTGCCATCGCAGACAACTGCGTCTTTCTCGATCCTGACACGAGAACCATGCTCACCACGGGAAACCCCAAGACCTTACTTGCCGAATCAAAGGATCCCAAGGTGCACACTTTTTTGACGAGAGGAGAAGAAGGCTGAAAAACTTTGGAGTGATGGAGTAAAGGAGTACTGGAGTTATGGGGCATGAGGAAGAATAAGAATCGAGGATATCAAAAACTACGAGTTTGGAATGATGCAATTGATTATTATACAAAGACATATAAAGTTTTTCGTGCATTCCCCTACGAATCGAGGCGGGTTGCAAGCCAGGCGATATCCTCAAACGATTCAGTCCATCGAAACATTTCCGAAGGCTACTGTCGAAGATCAATTCATGAATACCTCAATTTTCTCAATATTGCACTCGGCTCACTTGGTGAATCGGTATCAGGACTTCATGCCTACCGGAAATCAAAACAGATAACTGAGGAAAATTTTGAGACACTGGACAATCTAGCATACAAATTAGAAAACGGACTGCTTAAACTTGTAGAAAGTCTTGAACAAAAAACGAGACCGTAAAGAATGGATTGATCATCTGATGGTAAAGGAAACTAATCAAGTATACGGAAGTGAATAATCTAAAATTCCATCACTCCAACACTCCTTTACTCCATCACTCCATCTCTTTGAAACCTCAATAGTAAGAATGCCAGCTTCTAATTATAACAAGGGTAACGAGCTATGAGCATACAACCAAATAAAACCCTAATCGGTGCTTTTGTGGTAGGTGCAGTGGTACTGGCCATTGCAGCTATTATGATCTTTTCATCCGGTAAGTTCTTCGCTGAAAAGAGCAAGTACGTGCTCTACTTTGATGGCTCAGTGAAAGGACTTGACATCGGAGCCCCTGTTAGCTTTAAGGGAGTCACTATCGGTTCGGTAACGGATATTAAGCTGTATATAACGAACGAACAATTCGATTTGAAAATTCCCATATTTATTGAGATCGAACCTGACAGAGTTACTGATTCTCCTTCATTCAAAAAAGATCTGAGGGGACAAACCCTGAAAGAATACAGGAAAAAACTAGCAGAGGCCGGCAAAATTATGCAGCTCTTGATCGACAGAGGGCTGCGGGCCCAGCTCAACACCCAGAGTATGGTGACGGGAAAGCTTATGATTCAACTTGATTTTCATCCTGACACTCCCGCCAACCTGGTTGGGTTGGAAAGTGATTTTCAGGAAATCCCGACTATCCCATCACCCCTGGATCAACTAGTCAAAACAATCGAGGAGATCCCGTTTGCAGAAATTGCAGACAAGTTGGAACTCACCATTGATGGAATTGAACGACTGGTAAATTCACCTGAACTGAAAGACACCATCGTTACTCTCAATGGCACGCTTAAAGAAATCAAAAACCTTGCACACACTGCTAATGGAGAACTCGGGCCATTAACAGCAAGTGTTAAAGATACCCTCTCAACAACCCGTGAAGCCATGGAAACAACTGAAGAGACTATTGCAAAGGTTGGGGGTGGACTTTCAGATAAAGCACCTATTATAACGTATGAACTAACGCTAGCGCTCAAAGAACTTACCACAGCAGCCCGTTCGTTAAAGGTTTTAACCGATTATCTCCAGCAACATCCTGAATCATTGCTCCGCGGCAAAGGAGGGAAATAAAATGAATGCCAACTGTTTTGTGCGACCTACTATACTGATTCTCGTAGCTACCCTGATGGTGCTCTGCGGTTGTTTAGGCAGAAGTCAACCGACGAGATTCTACCTCTTACACCCCACACTCAGTTTACAGACCGGGGAAGCGGTTCCAGCAAAGGAAGGTTTGAGAATTGGGGTTGGCCCTGTTGAAATTCCTGAGTATCTGGATCGCCCACAGATAGTAACCCGGATCAGCGAAAGCGAGTTTCAGATTGATGAGTTCAATCAGTGGGCAGAAACCCTGACCTTTAGCATCTCTACTACTATCGCAGAAAATCTATCCGTCTTACTTACTACCGATAACCTCTTCATTTTCCCGTGGCCCGGTTCTACCCAGATTGACTACCAGATCAAAGTGGATGTTATTCGATTCAATGCCATACCCGGCAGTAAGATTGTTCTTGAAACGCAACATACCATCTTCCGCGGGGAAAGCAGAGAGGACCTTGGGAGGTACATATCGAGTTTTAGCCGGCCAACGGATGTCCAGGATTATGAAGCGATAGTATCCTCAATGAGCCAACTCCTCGAGGATTTGAGCCGCAAAATCGCACGGACAATTATGGCTCTTCCCAAGGAGGATACACCGTTAGAGCCCTAAGGGGGCAGAAGACACACATTGCGGAATGAATAACACATTGGAGTAATGGAGTAGTGGAGTGTTGCAATAATGGAGTATTGGTTTACCTGATGTCCTTCCAGTACTCCAATACTCCATCACTCCAGTTTTAAATTACAGCACATTAAACAGGGGGTAGATACATGCGAAAAATAAAATTTATTATAGCAATGGTTGCATTGCTGCTCGGATATATAACACCACCCACAGCGATCGCCGAA
>CALJBY010000249.1 GCA_938024025.1 uncultured bacterium | reverse complement strand
GGCCTCCATGAAATGTTTGGTCTGAAATTTTACACGGCTATCCTCTCGGCGATAAGAAAGCACTACCCCTCTATCTATATTCACTCTTTTTCTCCTGCTGAAATTAACTTTCTGGCAAAGACTGAAAAGAGGTCAGTGTATGATGTTGTACTCGAACTGAAAGAAGCCGGACTGCAGTCTCTTCCGGGTGCCGCAGAGATCCTTGTAGACAGACACCGTATGAAGGTGAGCCCGCACAAACTAACAACAGGTGAATGGATCGAAGTGATGGAAAGTATACACCGGGCAGGTATGCGTTCTACGGCAACCATGACCTTTGGGATGGGAGAATCGTTGAACGACAGGGTTGAACACCTTTTTGTTATCAGAGACCTTCAAGATCGGACAGGGGTGTTCCGTGCTTTCATCCCATGGACCTTTTCTAAACCGCACACCCGTCTTGCGGTGGAGGAAACAACAGGGGAAGACTATGTCAAAACAGTTGCCATTTCAAGAATTGTGCTGGATAACATTGAGCACATCCATGCAGGCTGGGTGACTGAAGGGTTTGAACTCTCTGAGATGGCCCTCAGAATGGGTGCGAGCGATATGGGTGGCATCCTGATGGAAGAGCTTGTTGTCAAGGCGACGGGTACTACCTATTCGTCCTCGATAGAGACGATGATACAGGTTATCAAAAATGCCAATCTAAAACCGGCTATACGTGATACTGACTATCAGATTATCAGGGATTGTTCTTAAGTGTTTTCTATGGTGCGATGAAGACGATGTGGTCATGGCACGTCCGGGGAGGACTATGGGACCCGCCCTGTTTTACCCCGTGGCATGCCCGTCTATTTTTTACCCTTTCTGGGTTTGTTGTTTCCTTTAAGGACTGCTTGTAAAAAGTGACCGGTATACGATTTTTTATTTTTGGCTACTTCCTCTGGAGTTCCCAGGGCTATAATGTTTCCTCCCTTATCGCCTCCTTCCGGACCCAGGTCAATAATGTAGTCTGCTGTTTTTATTACTTCCATATTATGCTCGATAACAATCACGGTGTTTCCCCGTTCCGTAAGCTTGTTGAGTACCTCTAAGAGTTTATGAATATCAGCAAAGTGAAGGCCGGTAGTGGGTTCATCAAGAATATAGAGTGTCCTGCCGGTACTTCTTTTGCTCAGTTCACGTGATAATTTAATTCTTTGAGCTTCCCCACCGGAGAGGGTAGTGGCAGGTTGTCCCAATCTGATGTATCCCAACCCCACATCAATAAGTGTCTGCAGCTTTGTTCTGATGGGGGGTATCGCTTCCAGGAATGAAAAGGCCTGATTAACCGTCATGTCCAGCACTTCAGCAATATTTTTCCCCTTATAGTGTATCTCCAGGGTTTCTCGATTGTATCTTTTCCCCTTGCATACCTCGCAGGTTACATGGACATCCGGGAGAAAGTGCATTTCGATTTTAATGATTCCGTCACCGGTACAGGATTCACATCGTCCCCCCTTAACATTGAAACTGTACCTGCCGGCCTTATAACCCCGTGCACGTGATTCGGGCAGGCGGGCAAATAGATCTCTAATATGGGTAAAGGTACCTGTGTATGTCGCCGGGTTGGAACGGGGGGTCCTTCCGATGGGTGTTTGATCAATGTCGATAACCTTATCAATATACTCCAGGCCTTCTATCCCTTCGACCCTGCCTGCCCTTTCCTTGGCGTGGTAGAGCCTCTGAGCTAGAGATCGGTAGAGGGTATCAATAATGAAGGTACTTTTCCCGGAACCGGAAACACCGGTAACACAAGTGAAGAGTCCGAGGGGGATCCGGGTGGTAATATTTTTCAGGTTGTTTTCCGTTGCGCCTTTTAGGGTAAGAAAACGGGTGCCTGTTTCCCTGCGTTTAAGGGGAATGGGAATCTTCAGGCGGTGGGAGAGATATTTACCGGTTAAGGATTTGCTATGTTTTAAGATCTGTTGAGGAGAGCCGGTAAAGACAACTTCACCTCCTGCACGGCCGGCTCCCGGGCCCATGTCAATTACATGATCGGCTGATAAAATGGTTTCTTCATCATGTTCAACCACCAAAACGGTATTACCAAGCTCTCTCAGCTTTATGAGGGTTTCAAGGAGTTTAATGTTGTCTCGCTGGTGGAGGCCAACGCTGGGCTCATCCAGGATGTAAAGGACACCCACAAGGCTGGATCCAATTTGCGTTGCAAGCCTGATACGCTGTCCTTCTCCTCCTGCAAGTGTGGTTGAAGTCCGATCCAGGGTCAGGTAGTCAACGCCCACATGCATGAGGAAAGAGAGTCGTTCTGTAATTTCCTTCAGGACGCGCTGAGCGATATCTTTGTCGCGTTTGCCGAGTTTTAGCCGGGAAAAAAATGCATGAGCTTCTTTTATGGAGAGTTGTGTAATAGCATGGATGGAGTTATCAGCAATTTTAATGAAGAGGCTTTCCTTTCGCAGTCGTGACCCTGAGCAGTCAGGGCAGGTGCTGGTGTTCATGTACAGGTCAATTTCCTGACGGATAGCGGAGGAATCAGTTTCCTTGTAACGGCGGTCCAGGTTAGGAATGATGCCCATGAATTCTCTCTGATGGGAAAATTTTCGAGCTCCATCATCATAGTAGAAATTAATTTTTTCATTGCCTGAGCCATGCAGGAGAACCTGTTGAACGTGGGTGGGAAGATCCTTGAAGGGGGTATAGATATCAAACTGATAGTGACGTGAAAGGGCATCGAGCATTTGATGATAATAGATAGATTTTCTTTTAGACCAGGGAAGGATAGCACCTTCACGTAGGGAGAGGTTACGGTTGGGAACGATCAGGTCGGGATCAAAGTACATCTTCGATCCAAGACCCCCACAGGAAGGACATGCCCCATAAGGATTATTGAAGGAGAACATACGGGGAGAGATTTCAGGAAAACTGATACCACAGTTAACACAGGCACATTTTTCACTGTACAACAGTTCTTTCGTAGCATCGAGTTCAACCTTTACAATACCTCCGGAAAGGGTAAGGGCCGTTTCGAGGGAGTCGGCTAGCCGTTTTTCAATCTTTTCCTTGATAATGAGGCGATCTACCATCACATCAATAGTGTGTTTCTTTTTTTTGTTCAAAATTATATCTTCGCTTAAATCTCTTATGTCACCATCAACCTTTACCCTGACAAAGCCACTCTTGCGTAACTGGTTTAACTCTTTACGGTATTCTCCTTTTCTGCCCTGGATGAATGGTGAAAAAAGGATGATTTTAGACCCTGCGGGTAGCTCCATGAGCTGGTCGACAATCTGCTGAACGGTCTGGGAACTGATTTCTTTTCCACACTTGTAGCAGTAGGGTTTGCCGATACGGGCGAAAAGAACCCTCAGATAGTCGTAAATCTCTGTTACCGTACCTACCGTTGATCGTGGGTTTTTACTGAGGCTGCGTTGTTCGATGGAAATAGCCGGAGAGAGTCCCTCGATTGATTCTACCTCTGGCTTGTCCATCTGTTCCAGGAACTGGCGGGCATAGGCCGATAGAGATTCAACATAGCGTCTTTGCCCTTCAGCGTAAATAGTGTCAAAGGCTAAGGATGATTTGCCAGAACCACTAAGACCAGTTATAACGACCAGCTTGTTACGAGGGATTTCGAGGTCTACATTTTTTAAATTGTGTTCTTTTGCTCCCCGAATAATAATATTTTTCATTCCGTTTTCTATCGCTTTCCTATCGTAAGCTGTTTTGCTGTGCGTGCCCATGGTATGGTGCATCTCATCGGCAGGTACTTTTTACCGGCAGATGCCCAGAAAGTCCCCCCTTGCCTGCCCGGTTAAAAGCGAAGCTTATGTAACAAGGGTGCGCGGGGAGCATCAGAAACCCAACATTCTATTCTAATTATGCGTACAATGCAAGAAAAATGAGTGGATAGAAACAGCGCAGGATTAGGAAATATAGAAGGGGAAAGGTGATGCTGGATACTGGATCTTATCTGGAGAGAGAATCGTAGATAATGGCAAGGTTTTCCATAAACTCTGACTGAGAATTAAAATCTTTTCTTTCCAGAATAAAGGTTGAAAAGTTGTTTTTATCAGGATTGATGTTGAGGAAAAAACCAACATACTCGGCGCTATTTAAGAAAAAGGGAACAACATCTGGTGAAAGGCATATTTCTTCTCGATGTGAAGCCATGGCGCATTCCTTCATTGAGATTTGATAATGAGCTCTTCGTGTGCTTAGTAGTATCGGTAGGAGTGGGAATATCTTTAATTAAAAGTAGTGGTTGCACCAGTGAAGGGAGGTTTTTTTAGCATGGTTCGCGTGAAGCGCACGCAGAAGACCCCGAACGATTGACTATTATCGAACAAGAGCTGTTAGGGTGTACAATCAGGATAACCAGGCATCCAAGGAGTAAAAGGCAATCATGTTAATGATTCACGAAAGATACGAGAGGAGGGTACTCTCGCAGGTAGAGAACCCACGGTTGACATTGCACTGAATGATCCCATCAGGAATAAAAACATGACTTTAGTGAGGTACAGTACACCTGTTACGAGAAGTAACAGCAGGGTTTACTGGCACCACGTGTTTCGTGCTTGGATTAAAACGGTGCCTATCGTTTGCCTCCTCTTCCAATGCGTTTGACCTTCTTTTTCTTCTTTTTCTTCTTTGCCTTCTGCTGCCTGCTTGTTTTTCCCATGATGTTTTCTCCTTAGATAGTGTATTCTGTTGCTCGTTATTTACGTGTGCTACGTATCGCTTCTTGTATCAACCGGCGATCAGATTCTTCAGGCATAGGTAAAGAACCAGACCGTTAAAAGATACAGTATAATGTTTATCAATAGTGGCCTGTCATTCAAAAGGATTTTCTCAGGACTTCCACCCTCGCTTTTCTGGTGGATGAGGTAGAGATAGCGGAATATACCATACAGGACAAAGGGAATGGTGTATTTTAAATTATCGGTTTGGAATTTAGCAATGGTTTCGGCAGACATGGTATAGAGGGCGTAAGCAACTACTGTTGAAGCAGTCACTACTGAGATCATTTGGTCAAGCAAGGCTGGACTGTATTCAAATAAGATTTTTCGGTGGTCGGCGGCATTGTCCTCGAGAAGAATGATTTCATGCCTTCGTTTTCCCAGAGACAGAAAAAGTGCTAAGAGAATAGTGCAAACGAGTAGCCATGATGATATGGGGACATTGATAACCTCAGCCCCTGCAATGGCGCGTAATACAAATCCTATTGAAACTGCCAGCACATCAAGAATCACAATATGTTTTAATGCTGTTGAGTAGGCTATCTGTAAGATAAAATAACCAAGTGCGATAAAACCGAAATTTGTATTGAGCCAGAAGGCATTAGCAAGGGAGAGCAGGACCAGGATACTACCAGAGACAATAGCAATCGGAGGCTGGAGTTTCCCCGAGGCCAGGGGCCTTTGCGATTTTTTCGGATGGGTGCGGTCTTGCTTTACGTCGAGTAAATCATTTAACGTGTAAACGCTTCCTGAAAGGAGACAGAAAATAATAAAGGCGATGGTGGCATCGCTCACCATGGGGAGATTGCTTAGATTCTGGGAAAAGATGAGCGCAGCAAAAACAAGCAGGTTTTTGGTCCACTGCCGGGGACGCATAGTTTTAAAGATGAGAAACCAGGTGTGGTTGTGCATAGGGTTTGAACGTCCTGCTTATGGGTTATTTACCGTAAAGCTCTTTTTGCAGCAAGGAATTCGTTTCACGTGCCATTAACCGGTTAAGGATGCATGGATTTTATCGGGCGACCATCCAGACACCGGCTATAATACAGAGAAAACCTACCATTTGCAGCTTGGATATATTTTCACCCAGAAAAAGCCACGATGCCAGAATGACAATTAAAAAACCGAGGCTCGTCATAAGTGGATAAGCAATACTCAGGTTAATCTTGGCTAATACATAACAGTAGGCAACCAGTGCAAGCCCAAAAGAGATAAGCCCTAAAAACAGTACAGGGTTAGAAAGCGACTGAGTGACCATGGTAATGATATCAGTGGCTTTTTCCTGCTTGAGCATTGCAACTTTCATTAATATATTAGCCACTGCATTGAGGAGGATAGCAAGTGACAAAACAAAATAGGTGTTCATGGTCGGGTGCCCCAGGTGAAGATTGCCGTAGGGTGATTACTCGAGTCTAACTGCTTCCAATCAATTCAAAATCGCAGCTAGCTATACTAATATAAAAATCATCCTTTTAGCAAGCATTTTCTTTGAGGGAGAAAAGAGAAATAGGGAAAGGGAGGGGGTAAGCACAGTGTGCCTGAGATCCTTTTTGCTGCAGCAGTCATCTGTTGTTTGCAGGTAAGCAGGGAGGATCAAGAAGAAAAACCACAGCAGTAACAGCTACTCTTCTTTCCCTGGGATGTCTCCCGGGGAATCGTATCCAGGGTCAAGATTTGTTTCAGTAGGTAGGGTTTCCCCCTCAGCAGCGAGGGATTTATAGATATAACGATTTAACATCTGATGATAGCCCGCGCACTTCGAGTGGTTTTCCTGTTCCCGTTGAATAAAAGACTGAAGGTCTGCAACCTTGGCATCCAGATCATCCAGATAAGAGAGGATGAGCGCTTCAAGTGTCTTTGGCCTTTTGGGAGAGCCGTATTCATACTGACCGTGGTGACTTATAATGAGATGTTTAAGTTCGAGGGCCACATCGTGGGGGAAATCAGGGATTAAGCCGATTTTTTCGTTAATCATTTCTATCCCCAGCATAATGTGCCCGAGCAATCTTCCTTCATCTGAGTAGTCGAATGCCCTGGAATAGGTAAGTTCATGAACTTTACCTATGTCGTGCAGGATTCCTCCGGTGAGCAGGAGGTCACGGTTCAGTCCTTCATAGTGGTCCCCTATCTGAAGGATGAGGTTAGAGACGCTGAGTGTGTGTTCAAGTAATCCTCCCACATAGACGTGGTGGAGCTTTTTTGCAGCGGGTGCACTTTTTAATAATCCGATAAAATCTTCGTCCGCCAGGAAGAGATCGAGCAGCTTCCTGAGATGTTCATTTTTGACTTTTGTGATAATGGTTTTTAGTTTGTTAAAGGTCTCTTCCCGGTCATGCTTGGCCTGAGGGAGAAAATCTGTTATGTCGATTTCAGAAGGAGGACAGCACGTCAGCGTGGAAATAGTAAGCTGCAGCGCATTCTGGTAGGTAGCAGCAGTTGCTTGTATCCGAATGAAGTCATCCTTTTGAAATCGTTGTGCTAATGGTTCGGCATGGTCCCAGACTTTTCCTTTAATTTCACCGGTAGTGTCACCCAGTGTCAGGTTAAGGTAGGGGTTTCCCGTTCTGGTACGGGCGACGCCCTTGTGTTTTACCAGAAAGGTACTCTCTAGTTTCTGGTTTTCTCTGATGTCCTTTATGAAAATTTTTTTCATTTGTCATGCTGCCTTTTGGTTATGATGGTCTAAATCCATTGGACCCGTTTTAGTCCGGCTATTGTTGCAAGGTCGTGAACAATTTTAAAATCGCTGAGGTTTTTTTTCATTCTGATGTCAATGTGATAGGTGATTTCATCGCTCAGCAGGTTCGTGTCACATCCAACTTTGATAATATGTATCTGATGGGTAGCAAGGGTTTCTTCAATCGAGGGGAAGTGGTCTCTATTGTCAGTGAGAACCAGCAGTTTTCTGTACCAGTCCTTCTTGAGAAAACGCTCAAGGTGATGGAGCAGGTGGAGTGTAACGAGTGCAACAATACAGGTAGTGAGGGCGGGAAGATACAAGCCGCAGCCCACTGCCAACCCGACGGCAGCTATAATCCACAGACATGCGGCAGTTGTAAGCCCTCTGATGATTTCCTTTGACTGGATAATAGTTCCTGCTCCCAAAAATCCAATCCCCGTAATGGTCATAGCGGCAATACGGGCGGGATCCAACCGTACTATGGTAGTAGCCGTTTGATCTTGATAGAGTAAAAACATGTACTGGGAGACCATCATAATCAGGGTAGACCCGGTAGCAACTAAGATATGTGTTCTGAGCCCTGCCGCACGCGCATGCATTTCCCTTTCAAGACCAATGAGCCCGCCCAATAGGGCAGACAAAAGAAGCTTAAGGATCATCTCGGTCATGCCATCCATGGTGAGGCCTCCTCTGCTTGAAGGTGTGTACAGTATAAAAGTTAGAAACGAGAGTGCATACTCTATGGGGCACTGTGTAGCATGTCAAAAAAAATGTGTAAAATCAAGGGCATTTTCTGATAAAAAAATATTTTTAAAATTTCTTGACTTGAAAAAACGAATTTGATACCTTCCATGTCAGCTTTATCAAATGAGGATTGCTTTGAGGGAGGGGTTTGCATTGTATGTGGACACGATGACGGCATTACCTTTTTGACCGCCTATCATATCTATCCCTAGCCACTTTGCACGTATGTTCGTAGTGGATAAATGGCCCTCCACGGGTGGTTCAACTCTGCTTACCTTATATCTTCTGGGAAGGTTCTTTTGACGAGAGCTCTTCCGTATGTTCTCAAGCATGCCCGTTTGTTAAAAAAAACAGCATGCAGAGCTCTCTTGATACTGTGTGCCATTTGATTGTTGTTCCCGGGCAGTACTTTTTGGCCCTCACCTACGGTACTGTACGTAGGCCGCAGTCATCTAGTGTAAGTAGACGATGGGAGCAGGGGAGGGTGTTCGTTTGAAGAGAAGGAAATTGTGCTCATGAGTATTACCGTTCAGTTTATTGATGGTAAAGAAACCGATTACACTGATATACTTAATTTTTTCAAAGAGAGCGACTGCCATATAGTCTTTTCTGCTTCTGGGAAAAAGGCTTTGCAGCAGGTAAAGAAAGAAAAACCGGATGTGGTTTTTCTTTCCCTTGACGGGCCTGGTCAGGGCGGTTGTGATATAGTCCGCACGATAAAAAAGAACGGTCAGGATAGTACCCTCTATACGGTAGTCAACACACCTGAACAGGGCGTTGAGACAATGAAGTTAGGGGCAGAGCACTATTTCTGTAAACCCTGTAGTGCAGAAGAAGTACAGTTTGTTTTTCATAAGTTTTTGGCAGCAAAGTCTTATCAAGAGCGTATCGAAAAACTGCGGCTGTGGTTTATAAATCAGCTCGAGAACAGTGAATTGGTGCTCGTGAGCAAGAGCATGAAAGAGCTGTATCAACAGGTGTTAAAGATTTCTGAAGATGGTAATGCGCCAGCTTTGCTGGTAGGTGAGGTTGGTACGGGGAAAGAGCTCTTGGCAAAAATTATCCATCTTCGGAGCCCCTACTTCATGTTTCCCTTTGCCGTTATTAATTGTAAGGATAAAAAAACACTGTCGCTTGATACCCTCCTCTATGGTTTTCCAAAAGGCACTGATAAACGGAAAGGGGGAGGTGAAGCCGCTTATCTGTCGGAGGGAGGTACGCTGTTTCTCTACAATAGTGAATGCCTTGCAAAATCTGATCAGACCAAGTTGCTCAAATTTCTTAAAAGTAGAAAAACCGCACGGAGGAAACAGGTTGATCATACTACGTCCGGTAAGCGTATTATTATGGCCGCCAGTGTAAATCTCAAAACACTGGTTGATAAGGGTAAGTTTAACAAGGAACTCTATCATGCAGTGAGCAAACGTTCTGTTCACATACCGCCGTTAAAAAAACGTTCCAGTGCAATTGTCCCTTTGGCAATGCATTTCATGAAGGCTTTTAACCGGGAATATGGGAAAGAAGTAAAGCGGATTGATGCCGATGTGAGAAGTTATCTGACCTCATATGATTGGCCTGGCAATGTGAGTGAGCTGAAGAATGTTATGGAACATGTTGTTATCATTTCCCAGGGGGAAAGTATTTCCATGAAGGATATGGCATTCAGGTCTGACAAAAAGATGATGTCCTTAGATTCGCTTTTACTGAATGGTAGTTTTCTTTCTCTTGATGAGATGGTAGCCCTCTATGTCAAAACAGTCCTTAAAAAGGTAAAGGGAAACAAAAGCAAGGCAGCAAAGCTTTTAAGAGTATCCCGCAATACCCTCAAGAAAAAATCCGTAGTGATCTAACCCGCGTTTCATAGCTCTGTACGTGGCATCATCCCCCATCCTTTCTCGAAACGATTTAAAAATAATAAAATCTGCTTATCCACAAAACTTCAGTAACCCTGTTGAAAAACGGCTTCATGAGTTCTAGCCAAACATGTTTGACCGGTTTAATGCCTCGCAAGCCCCGCCTTGCTTGCCCGGTTAAATGGGAAGTTTATTTAACTAGGGTAGGGGAGGAGCTTCACATTTCGGTAGGAGCGCATTTATGCGCGATGCATTCGCGGCTTAAAGCCGCTCCTACCAGAACTCTATCTGAAAGAGAAATGCTCAGATGTAGTTGCGTAAGAACTTAACTTCAAGAAGTTACAGTTGTATTGGGTGTCAACTGGAGAATTCCGAATAACCAAATAATAAAATTTAATTTCCGGGATGCCCCACTACCTCAAAAGCTGCAGAGGACTAGTTTCTGTGCTCTACAGGGGGGCGTGATGGCCCTTAGTGTTCCTGCGTGGTTTCATCGAACAGGAGGGCTCTTTTATATTCTGCTGCGAGCAACTGTTTGCTTACACCATGGTCGATAAAATCCCAGGGAAAGATTTCATCTAATGCCCGAGGGCGGTAGGTGTAGAAATCGGGATTGCTATCCACTTCTTTGTACGATTTAAGGAAGTTTCCTCCCTGCTGATGGGCAGCCATGAGGATTTTTCCCACCCTGCGGTCTCCTATGCTGAGCAGGCACTGCAGATAGCTCCACTTGGGAAGGTCCCAGGTTACCTGAATCCTTTTATCTTTCTTGAAACTGTTTTGAATTTTCTTGAGTTTGGTTTTAAGGGAAGTGATGTGTTCAAGGGGATGCCATTGAAAGGGTGTTGCGGGTTTAGGAATAAAGGGATTGATGCTTAAGGTAATGGTTTGGGGGTTTCTGGAACGGGGTTGTGATTTCATCAGGTGATGCTGTATCTTTCTGGTTAATGCAATAAGCTGTTCAATATCATCCGCATTCTCGGTAGGGAGACCAATGAGAAAGTAGAGCTTAAGGTAACGAAAGTGATGGTGTGCTATCAGGGCGACTGTTGTGAAGATTTGTTCGTCCGAGAGGTCTTTATGTATCACTTTTCTCAATCGTTCTGAACCCGTTTCTGGGGCAAGGGTGATGGTCTGATGACCACTGCGCTTTAAAAGGGTGATTAAGTGTTCGTCAAGTAAGTCTATCCTCATGGAGGTTGCAGAGAATTTCCCCCCTTCTTGAATAATAAAAGCACACAGGGACGCGAAGTGTGGATGGTCTGCGAGTGTAGCCCCGATAAGGCCTATTTTAAGTTTTTGCTGTAGCGCTCTGGTAGCGGTTTCCTTGAGACTCTTCAGGCTTCTCGTTCGATAGGGCTGGTAAACAGATCCGATGGTACAAAAATTACAGCGGTGAGAGCAGCCACGGCTTACTTCCATCAGAAAGAGGTCGCTGAATTCTGTTTGCGGGGTAATAATTGCAGAACAGGTGGGGAACCGGTCTAACTGCTTGGTCCGTTTTCTCCGTATGGTGCTGGGTATCGCTTTGTGTCTGGGAGTAAATGATGCGATTGTCCCTGAAGCAGTGTAGCGGACGTCATAGAATCGGGGAACGTATACCCCTTCAATCTGGGAGAGGTTTTGCAAGAGTAGTTCTTTGGAAGTGTTTTTATCGCGATAGTGCTGGTAGGTTTCGATCAGGTGCGGTACTACCTCCTCCGCTTCTCCAATGATAAAAAGGTCAAAAAACTCTGCTAGTGGTTCTGGATTGAAGAAGGTACAAACTCCGCCGGCTATAATGAGCGGATACTCATCCCCTCTCTTGGCACTGAGGAAAGGGATTGAAGCAAGTTCCAGAATGGTTAAGATGGCGGGGTAGTCATTTTCAAAAGAGAGAGAGAAGGCAATGAGGTGAAAGTCGCGTAAAGGATGATATGATTCAAGGCTGAAAAGGGACCGCTGTGTTCTCTTAAGCTCGTGCTGTTCTTCGC
>CALJBY010000248.1 GCA_938024025.1 uncultured bacterium | reverse complement strand
TGGCACCAGTGTTATGGGGACAATTCCCGTTGTAGGTGATTATGTCTTAAGGATAACACGTGGCGGCACAGAACTGGGGGCACTCACATTAACAAGATTTTATACCCTTCACGTAGTATTCCTACCAATAGCAACCGTGGTTTTACTAATTGGACATTTTGCCATGATACGTAGACAAGGTATCTCAACGCCGCTGTAAATAAAAGAGAGAAAAGGTTATGGACAAACAATCTAAAAGTGATCACTTGGAACATACAGAAGAAACTTTCTATCCTTCCTTTCTTTTTAAAGAGATTGTGGTGATGATGTGCGTCTTTATTTTTGTGGCAATTATCTTAGCGATAGTTTTTCCCGTAGGACTTGGAGACCCTGCTGACCCCACAGACAACCTATTCATACCTAAGCCCGAATGGTATTTCATGTCCCTTTATCAGCTTTTAAAATATTTTCCAGGGAAACTTGAGATAATCGCCACTGCCATCATACCTTCAGGCGGCATTATTGCTCTTTTACTCCTGCCTCTTTTCGATAAGAACCCTGAAATAAGACCATCTAAAAGACCGATTGCAATGGCATTGGGGTTTATTGCTGTTGTGGCGCTGGTTGCACTGACAGTAATAGGGCTTAGATCTTAAAAAGAAAGGAATACGCATACAAAAGTAAAAGGTTAGAAGTAACGAATGATGAGATGTTTGTTGAGTTAAATAACTAATAGTAAGGAGGAAAAGATGAAAAAGGCATTTATGATTTTTCTGCTCGTTTTGACCATTGGTGCTTTTACGTTTTACCATGCATCGATAGCAGAGACAAAAGGTTCAAAAGGGGATCTGGAGGTAACTTCAAAAAAGGTAAAGTCTGCACCGACAGATGCAAGCAGTCCTCAGTGGAAGGACGCAGAGAAAGCGAAGATTGTCGTTACTGGGGCAGGAACGGTTGAAGGCAACATAAATACAATAAAAGTAAGATCAGTTTACACCAAGGATGAGGTATTTTTCCTCTTTCAGTGGCACGATTACAATAAAAGCATGAATAAGAACTCATGGAAATTTACAGGAGGTAAGTGGATCAAACAAAAGGGTGATGAAGACAGGTTGGGGGTCGTCTGGGAAATAAACAGGATAGATAAGTTTGCCACCAAAGGTTGCACTGTCCTCTGCCACAACGAAGCCAAGAACCACGAGGATTGGTATTATGCAGTAAGCTCTCCAAGCGAAAAGGCGGATCTCTGGCACTGGAAAGCTGTCCGGTCAAATCCGGTGGGGTATACCGAAGATGGCTATGTAACTATAAATCCGAGCAAAAAGCCTGAAGAAGGTAGAAAGAGAGATGCGGGCTCAGAGGCCAAGGCAAAGAGCAACAGGACCAAAGACAAGAAAAAACCTGCCTATATGCAGAACCCCTCTAAAGCACCATCAATTCCAGGTTCGCTTCTGGTTTCAGAGGCAGTAGGGATAACTGCAAAGTCGAAATTCAAAGAGGGCGATGCAATCCCTGGTTATAGGCTTAACAGGGTATGGAAAGGCAGTTTTGCAGATGTAAATACAAAAGGTGTCTGGCTGAATGGGAAATGGACAGTCATGATACGGAGAAAACTTAACACAGGCTATGATGATGATGTTCAGTTCAATACAAGAAAGACCTACCCCTTTGGCATTGCCGTGTTTGACAATGCTCATGAGCATAATAGCTACAATTCAGAGCCATTGAAATTGAAATTCAAGTAAAAATGGTCTTTGATTAAATGTGGAGAAAGCAAGGGCTCGTTTCTTTAACGAGCCCTTGCCATTTTAAACTACCCAAGCCTTTTCCCACCGCCAGTTTTCAAGGAAAATCCTCACTAATCTGTTCCAGCACTTGTCAGTCTAGTAATCATGTAGGAGCAACGTCCTCCTTGCACTCCTGGGGTCATGACCTGCACATTGTCTTATCGCAAGCAGAGCTTGCTCCTACAGTAATAGATTCATTGATGTGTGCCTTGTAGGAGCAACCTTTGGTTGCGATACAGTTCCCTGCTTTTAGCCTCGATATGGTACTTTTTGAACCGGAGGTAAGAAAACCCATCGAGCATCGACTATAATCCTATCAATCAAGTTCTTCGGATATAATATGAAATTACAATTGCGTTGCTTGGAGGATTGAAATGACAAAACTGCATGAATTAGCTGAACTGGGCCAGTCTATCTGGCTCGACTACATAAGCCGTTCCCTTATTGCCTCCGGCGAACTACAAAAACTGGTTGACCAGGGGCTGCGGGGAGTCACTTCCAACCCGTCTATCTTTGAAAAGGCCATTGCTGGGAGTGCTGATTACGATGAAGATTTAAATCGTCTCGTGAGTGATGGAAAATCGGTGGCAGAAATATATGAGGACCTGGCTATGGCCGACATCCAGAGCGCAGCTGACATATTGCGTCCGGTCTACGAAAAGAGTGGGGGTGCTGATGGCTATGTGAGCCTCGAGGTAAATCCGGCGCTGGCTCACGACACCGAGGCCACCATTGCTGAAGCACGCCGCCTCTTTGCTTCCCTGGAGCGACCGAACGTGATGATCAAGGTGCCGGCCACACCCGCCGGCATACCAGCCATCGAGACCCTTATCGGTGAGGGTGTAAATGTCAACGTTACCTTGGTCTTCTCGCTCGAGCAATACGAGGCTGTGGCCA
>CALJBY010000247.1 GCA_938024025.1 uncultured bacterium | reverse complement strand
TGAAGTCAAGAAGTGAAAAATTTAACATTGCCAATAGAAATGTTAACTAGATTTGAGCCTGCCAAAAGTTAAGATGTTGGCAAGCAATATGGACTCTTGCCCTAGTTGAAAAAAACGCCTTGACACTATAGACGAATAATTTTTATTTTAAAAAAATACTTTATCAGCATTACAAGATATCTTTTTATACAGGGCGCAGAGTCCTGAGAAAAAGTCATCTAATATTTAATAGGTAAAGCCTTCCTGGGAATTTATTTCTAATAGATGCTTGTTGTTTTTTTTAGGAGTCCCAAAAATAAAAAATTGGAGGTTCAATATGAAAAAATCATTATTTGTTCTGGCATTTATCATGTCATTCGTCCTTGTGCCATTAGTGATGCAGATTCATGCAGAGGAAAAAGAAGCTCCATTAGAGGTATTAATCACAAATGTTGATGTCTGGGATGGTACCAGTGAAGCGGTTATGAAAGGAGCAGATGTTTTGGTAGAAGGTAACCTGATCAAGAAAGTTGGGAAGAGCATCAAGGCTGACAATGCCCAAGTGATTGATGGAAAGGGAAAAACCCTTATTCCAGGGTTAATAGAAGCTCACGCTCACTTATCGCTGCATGGGGATTTGTTCCAGATCAGAAACGAATATAACTGGATGTATGTTGGTGCCAAGTCGGGAGCAGAAGCGACACGGATGCTTCATCGTGGATTTACAACAGCTCGAGATGCGGCTGGTCCGACTAATGGCTTAAGAAAAGTGATTGATGCCGGCCATGTGGATGGTCCTCGAATTTATTCCGCTGGGCCCGGACTTACACAAACGGGTGGGCATTTTGATATACGTGGCTTAAATGAACCTAATTATTACTTCCTGGGAGTTCCTGATTCAAAGAATTGGATGGAGTGGTACTACATGGCTGACGGCGTACCGGAAGTACAGAAAGCTGCAAGGGAGATTTTCAGAAAAGGTTCATCGCATATAAAGATTATGGCCGGTGGTGGTGTTGCTACAGTTTATGACCCTCTTGATGGGTTGCAATTTACCCCAGAAGAGATCCGCGCCATTGTCGTTGAAGCAGAAAAAGTCGGTTCCTACGCCATGGCGCACATCTACACGCCAGAAGCGATCACTATTGCTTTGAATGCCGGTGTCAAGTGCATCGACCACGGCATGCTAATCGACGACAAGACAATGAAACTTCTGAAGGAAAAAGATGCCTTCTTGGTGCCGAGTCTTGCTGTCGGTCTATTTACTCCCGAAGAACTTGCCTTTGCCTGGCCGACGAAAGAAACAAAAGCGAAAGGTGCCAGGGTTATTGCAGGCATGGAAAATGAGGTGAAACTGGCTAAAAAACATAAGGTAAAGATTGGTTTCGGGACGGATTTTTTTGGGCCGAGCCGAGAGCAATTCGCCCAGCAATCTCTCGAGTTCAAAGCGAGAGCCAAATATTTTTCCCCGCTGGAAATTTTAAAACAGGCGACTTCAATCAATGCTGCCATACTGGCTATGTCTGGTCCGATGATGAATCCTTATCTGGATGGCCCTTTGGGTGTCATTCAGGAAGGAGCCTATGCAGATTTGCTAATTGTTGATGGGAACCCGCTTGAAGATATTATGCTATTGACAGATCCTGAGAAAAATCTGCTTCTCATCATGAAAGACGGCAAATCATACAAAAATACTCTGTAAAAATGATAAAAGTAGCCACTTTTCTCTCTACTTTAATATTGGGTTTTGTTACAATTGTACATTCTGCTGAAACCTCATCTGAGAACACTATCAGGCCCCGGCTTGCAACAGATGAGGTTGAAAATCAGATCACGATGGATCGTAATGTCAATCCACTCTATGAATCGCGTCTCTTTGCACCGCTGAAGAAATGGCGGAACGGTGTGGCGGAAAAAACAGGGTTCAACTGGAGCCTTGACTACTCTGCGGCTTTTTTTGGAGTCAACAACAGTCCCGGTGAGGACTTTGCGGGAAGCGGCATGGTGCGCTTCTTCGGTTTCTGGGAACTGGTGAACCGTGGCGGTCCAAACAAGGGAAGCCTGAACTGGAAAGTAGAGCACCGGCACAAGTATACCGACATTCCGGTCAGCGGCCTCGGGTTTGCAAGCGGCTATGTGGGATTGTTTGAGCCACCCTTCAGTGACCAGGGCTCACGTCTGACCAACCTCTACTGGAAACAGTATTTTGCCGAAGGGAAATGGGCGTTTGTCGGCGGCTTTCTTGATTCGACCGATTTTGTTGATGTATATCTGCTGGCAAGTCCATGGACCGGTTTTACCAATTTCATGTTCTCTACCGGTTCCGGTGCCATGGACCTACCCAATGATGCTGCCCTTGGTCTGGCGGCTGGTGGCATGGTTGGCTCAAAGGTTTATGTCCAGGCTGGTATTACAGACGCCAACTCTGATCCGACTGATCCTTTCAATGATCTGCTGAAGGACAGTGACTTTTTCAAATGGGTGGAGATCGGTTTTACACCGGGCCAGCAGAAGGTCTATTTTGATAACCTGCATATCACCTTCTGGC
>CALJBY010000246.1 GCA_938024025.1 uncultured bacterium | reverse complement strand
GCTATGAATAATCCTTCACCTCCCGATGAACGAGCAGAACCACTGTTTGCGGTACAGGGCCTCAGTAAAAGTTACGGGATGAATCACAAGCAGGTAGAGGCCCTTAAAGATATCACCTTTACCGTCTCCCACGGGGAGTTGTTGAGCATTGTGGGCGCTTCCGGTGCGGGTAAGAGTACACTCCTCCATATCCTGGGGGCTCTGGACCATCCAACTACAGGGACCATACACTATCGGGGAGACAATCTCTTCTCTCTGAGTGAAATACAATTAGCAGAATTCAGAAATCACAAGATAGGATTTATTTTTCAGTTCCACTATCTTTTGCCTGAATTTACTGCACTGGAAAACACCATGATGCCTGCACTCATTCGTGGATACAAGAAGGATGCGGCACGTGAAGCGGCAGAGGAAATACTGACAACCGTGGGACTAAAAGACAGGTTGTCACATAAGCAAGGGGAGCTCTCCGGCGGGGAACAGCAGAGAGTGGCTGTTGCCCGTGCCCTACTGCTACAGCCAGAACTTATCCTGGCAGACGAACCCACAGGGAATCTTGATTCACGCACGGGAGAAGCGATCTTCGACCTCCTGGTATCCCTTAACCAACAATTAAACATCACCGTGCTCATCGTAACTCACAATGAAAGCATTGCCAGCAGGGCACCGCGAAGAATAACCTTGCTTGACGGGCGGATCGTTTCATCATAAGGGTTACTACGGTATGAGCAGATAAATGAATATGCCCAAGAAACTTCTTGTCATTGCGTTCTGTATCTTCTTTGCAAACAACTCGTGGGGGAAAACGCCTTTAAAGGTTGCCGTTTTCCCTTTCTCGGTTAACAGCAGGGAACAGCTTGACTATCTTCAGGAAGGCATCTCCGCTATGCTGGCCACGCGTATGGAGCAAGACAAAGAAATCACTACCATTGACAAGCATGTCATTAAATCGGTTCTGCCAGCAGGAAAAGCTAAGCTGGATGAGCGTTTGGCACGGAGCCTCGGAGGACAGGTCGGGGCAGATTATGCCATTATGGGAAGTTTTACTAAAATTGGGAACGGTGCGAGTATCGACACCATCATCCTCGACACCACAGGGAAACGGGCTGCTCAACATGTCTTTGTGCAGTGTGCCACCATGGAGAACGTTAACACCCACATCGGTCTCCTGGCACGGCAACTTGACTTTGCACTGTTAGGCAAGCAATTACTTGCCCGGATAGACATAAAGGGAAACCGCTACATAGAAAAGGATGCAATCAAATTTGTCATTACGAGCAAGGAAGGTGCCCTCTATTCGCTCTCAGAGCTCAATGAAGATCTCAAACATGTTTATCAGATGGGCTATTTTAGCGATGTTCAGATTGACAGTCTGGACTTTCCCGAGGGAAAGCACATTACCTTCATTGTGGTAGAACGACCGGTAGTAAGTCAGATCAAGATTCAGGGAAACAAACATATCAAAACACCCGACATCCAGAAGGAACTGGGAATGAAACTGGGAAGGGTGCTGGATCAGAATCAGGTCCGGAAAGATGTAACACAGATCCGCAAGCTGTATCTGGATAAAGGGTATCTCTCCGCTGAAGTTGATTTTAAACTCACTCCCGCAAGCGAGGGTGAGACTTCCGTGGATTTTTACATTCGGGAAAACGAAATTGCCAAGGTTAAAAAGATCTCGTTTGTGGGCAATGAACACATAAAGAGCAAAAAACTTAAGAAAATCATGGAAACGCGGCAGGAAAACTGGCTCTCGTTCATTACCAGTGCCGGCATATTCAAAGAGGATGCTTTTCAAAAAGACCTTGAAAAACTCGTGGCATACTACTACCATGAAGGGTACATCAAGACTAACGTCGGTACCCCCACGGTCACCCACGAGGAGAAAGACATCTACATTACCATTCCCATCGAAGAGGGGGACCGCTATAAACTGGGAGCGGTTGCGGTCACGGGAGATCTCATTCTTCCCCCGGAAACGCTCTCCAAAGATCTCACGGCGGTCGAGGGGAAGGTCTTTAGCAGCAGTTTTCTCAATAAGGATATGGTAAGCCTGAGTGAATTGTATTCTGATCGGGGATATGCTAATGTGGATATCACCCCGTTGACGGCTATTAACGATGAGGAAAAGACCATTGCCGTAACCTACGAAATAGCACAGGGGAAAAAGGTCTATTTCGAAGAAGTCTCGATAACGGGTAACACACGGACCCGTGACAAGGTCATCCGCCGAGAACTCAAGATAGCAGAGGGGGATCTCTACAGCACGAGCGCCATAAAGCGCAGTCAACAACAAGTCGAAAACCTGGGATACTTCAAAAAATCAAACATCACTACCGCCAAGGGAACCGATTCCGATAAGGTTACCTTAAATGTTGAGGTAGAAGAAAAGCCGACCGGTTCTATAAGCTTCGGTGCAGGCTACAGCTCTGTTGACAGTTTAGTGGGAATGATTCAACTTTCCCAGGAAAACTTCCTGGGAAAAGGACAACGGCTGAACCTCAACACGCAGCTGGGAGGAACCAACCGCTTCATGATCTCTTTCACGGAACCGTGGTTTCGTGATACCCGGTGGAGCTTAGGTGTTGACCTTTACAACATGGAGCGGTGGTACGAGGATTTTGACAGTGAAAGCATGGGTGGAAATCTACGTATCGGGCATCCCATTGGAGAGTACAGCAGGCTTAACTTCTCCTATGAATTTGAGGAGACGGACATATCAAACATCGACTACGATGCCAGCCTTGAAATCATAGAACAGGAAGGGACGACAACCGTCAGTGCTCTTGTTGCGGGCATCAGCCGCAACACACTGGACAGCCGTGTCACCCCCCGCAGGGGAATGATGAGTCATTTGACCTCAAAGTTTGCGGGACTGGGGGGAGACGCGAATTTCCTCACTTTTATAGGAAGTATTGCCCAGTACTTTCCCCTGCCGTGGGACTGTGCTTTTATGATGCGCGGCACCATGGGCTATTCTACCGCCTACGGCAACGACGATGTGCCCATATTTGAAAAATTCTTCCTGGGTGGACTGGACTCGATACGGGGTTTTGAAGAACGCACGGTGGGCCCCCATGAGCGGAGAGGTGACTATAATCGATTCATAGAGGACCCCAATGACTACGATGTCGTCGGTGGTACCAAAGAGGTCTTCTTCAACTTTGAATACCTCTTTCCCGTCTTAAAGGAAGCGGGGATTCGCGGGGTCATCTTTTTTGATACGGGTAATGCCTACCGCGCAGGAGAGGACTACTTCTCCGATATGAGAAAGAGTGCGGGCTTTGGCATCCGCTGGCAGTCCCCCTTTGGTCCCCTGAGACTTGAGATGGGCTTTAACCTTGACCCCGAATCAAAATACGACGAAAGCAGCAGCGAGTTCCACTTTACCATGGGTACACTCTTTTAAGGGAACACAGGCTTCAGGAGTCAGAAGACAGAAATCAGAATAAAAAAATTGATGTTGCATGTTGAGTAAAATTTTTTAGTAATGACCTGGCGCAGAGGGAGTTCTGGAGAGCTTTTTATTGGACGTTCGATGTTGGACGTTCGATGTTGAATGTTCATTTTTTTTCTTACTTCTGACTCCTATCTTTGCTATTTTAGACATTTGTATTTTTTCCATGCGCACTCTGCGATGCAATTTTTCTGTGGTGTGGTTTTAACAATACTCAAAAAGGAGAGAGAAAAAAATGAAAAAACGAAGCGTGATGGTGGTTGTTTTTATACTGTTAATCACTGTTAAGTTTGCCTGTGGTGCCACAGAGTACAAACTTGCCTTTGTAGACCTGCAGAAGGCACTCAATCTCTGCAAAGCGGGACAAGATGCGAAGGAAAAATTTGGCAAAGAAGTAGAACAGGCCGAAGAAAAGCTTTCCTTAAAACAGGAGGAACTGAAAAGGCTCAAGGAGGTCCTGGAAAAACAGAGTGCCATGCTCAACGAGGAAACCTTCAAGCAGAAGGAGAAGGACTACCAGGCAAAGCTTCGCGACTTCAAAAGGCTCTATGAAGAATCCCAGGATGAACTGAAAGCACAGGATAATGAAGCGGTCAAGGAGATCCTTGCAGAGCTCGTGAAAGTTACTCAGGAATACGGCAAGGAGAAAGGATTCACTTTCATCTTTGAAAAGAGTGAGAGTGCCCTCCTCTTCGCTGATGAGACACGAGAAGTAACCGACGATATTATCAAGCGCTATGATGCAAACTATTTACAGAAGGGCAACTAACCCCAGGGGAAGAGCGTTCTGTCATGCAAAAACAAACACTTCGAGAGCTTGCGCACCTGATCGGCGGGGAGGTCATAGGAGATGCCCACCTCACCATTTCCGGCATCTCGAGTATTGAAAAGGCCCGGGAGGGTGAGATTACCTTTATTGCTCAGAGCAAATACCTCCCGATGGCTCGAGGAACAAAGGCCTCTGCCATCATTGCAGCACAGACCATTGAGGACATTGATAAACCCTTCATCCTCACCGACAATCCTTACCGTGCCTATGCAAAGATAGCAACCCTTTTTCACCCTCACCCGCAACCGAAACCGGGTATTGCTGAAAATACCATCGTAGGAGAAGAAACCCGCATCGGAAAAGGCGCTTCTATTTATCCGTTCGTCTTCATCGGGAAGAAGGTAACGATTGCCGACGGGGTCATCATCTATCCCCACACCTTTATTGGCGATGAAACCTGTATCGACCAGGGTACCATCATCTACTCCAATGTCTCCGTCCGGGAACGCTGTCGTATCGGCAAGAGAGTAATCATTCACTCTGGAACCGTTATCGGCAGCGACGGATTTGGGTTCGCCCCGGATGGAAACCGCTATCATAAAATTCCTCAGATTGGTACCGTCCACATAGATGATGATGTAGAGATTGGAGCAAATAACACCATTGACAGAGGCGCCTTAGGTA
>CALJBY010000245.1 GCA_938024025.1 uncultured bacterium | reverse complement strand
AAGTCACCATTACAGGGATTGCCACTTTCACAGGGATTACCTAAGGTACTTCTTCCAAAATCTTGTTTGAACTCAAAACCAACAAGTTGTTTGAAGTACTTTCCCATCGCCATAAACATAGGGATAAAGAAAAACCCTGGGTATTCTGGCATCGATACTGGAATCGGAATGAGAAAATATGGGTTGAGGGACCGTACAAAGATAGAAAACGTATAATGCAAAGTTTATGTAGTAGGGTTGGTGTTCGATACTTCCGTTATCATGCTCTCAGGCACTTGGGTGCTTCGATCTTAGACAATGCCAATGTTAACATTGGATCCATACAACGCATCCTGGGACATGAAAACAGAACTACTACAGAAATCTACTTGCACTCCATTGGTGAATCGGAGCGCGAGGCTATGAAAGTTTTTGAAGCAATTTCAGAAAATTCACACACAGATTCACACACAAGCCAGAACAAAAAAAGAGGCAATCAGATTATACCTCTCTAATTGCCTAATTTAATTATTCTTTTCTGGCACGCCTGGAGGGATTCGAACCCCCGACCTACGGATTAGAAGTCCGTTGCTCTATCCAACTGAGCTACAGGCGCACCGCAAAGATTTCAATTCAGTTAACGAGCTTACTAGTGTAGTACTCTCATTAATTTTTCCTCTGGGTTACCTTTGAGGACCTCCAACCTCAGCACTGCGTTCACTACCTTCGCCCTCACATGCCAAGGGTTTTATGCTCTTTTCAGCGACCGCCGTGTTGTGTTCTTTACACAACAGGACGACGTCCTATTCGACAGTGACCGTGGCATCTTCAAGGATAACGTCGTACTTATAGCCATAGCCAAAATCCTTGTCTGCGGCTATTACTCCTGTTACCACAACCGTATTACCAACTGCTGCAGTGGCACTGGTAGTGACGGTAAGATCGTTAGTGTCCTTTCCGCCGGTACCATCCTGCAGGTGGATCCAATTCTTTCCCATGATACTCGCGCTGAACTTCACTACCTTGCCACGGACCGTAACTTTTTTACCAGAGAGACTGTCCTTTTCAGCATAGAGCTCAGCAACTGATTTACCACCCTCAGCTTTTTTTATGTCTGCAAAATCAATATTGGTGGGGGTAGCAGGGACTATGTTGTCGTGAGGTGCCCCAGCTTTTGCGGGTGGCATCTTCCCCGTGGTCGGTTCGGCACCTGCTACGGAGATACCGGAGACAAAGTAGATCTGAGGGAATGTTCGGTTAAGTGTTTTACTCTGGTAATTTTGCATCAGGGCGCCCTGGGGAACAGTGACTAAATCTCCCACTTTTACTTGAAACTCAGGTGCAGCAGCCCAGATCTTGTCTTTTCCTGTGTCCACCTGAACGTAGGTGTATCCCGCGGTATTCATGGTTTCAACAACAGTACCATTATACCCCTCTGGGGAAGGGTTGCTCTGCATAGGAGCAGCTTTTTCGCTCTGAGAAGTTTCGGCCATACAGCCCGAAGCCGCATTGAGGATGATCAGAGTGGATACAATCAGGTAAAAACTTCTTTTCATGGTATTTCCTCCAAAAATTATAATTAGTTGATCAATGAACGGACTATGATAAGTAGCATATTTTAGCATTGAGCACAAGGGGAAACACGTTAAAAACGCAAACGTCATGTTGTGCCGGGCTAGAGTATATGAGAGATGTTCGCGTATGGTTTTCTCCCCTTTTATGGAGGATTGTAAGCGCGATTTCTAATGACGGCGTTTGATTTCTTGACAAGATTGCCTGTGTTGCATAGATTATAAGGAATTGTTACAAAAAAAAGTGATGGGAGAGAAAAAATGGCAGCAGAATTTGATGTTATTATCATAGGTGGCGGGCCCGCTGGTCTTATGGCCGCTCGAGCCGCCGGGGAAGAGGGGCTCAAAGTGGCCGTCCTTGAGCGCAAGCAGGAGATCAGGACAATTCGCCGCTCCTGTGCAGGTGCTTTTAATGTAAATGTGCCGGTTTTCGGGGTGACGGCAACCTTTGATGAAGACAAAAAACAGTTTCACTTCGCAGAGCTGGAAACCACTATCACCTACGATGGGCCCTATCAAAACATCTTCGGCTTTCATATCTACTCTCCCGGCGGCAAACGTCTTGAATTCGGCAAGATCGCTGATTTACGGAAAGATCCTCAAAAGAACAGACTCGGAATGGCAATTAACAAGGAACACCTGCTTGGCACGCTCCTTGATGAATTAAAAAACTATGATGTCACCGTTTATTCAGACACAAATGTTCATTCCGTAGAGAAAGAAACAGACGGTGTTGCCGTTCACTGCACAGGACAGGTTAAGAAAATCAAGGCACCCTTTTGTATTGCCGCAGACGGCATAAATTCCCGTATCGCCAGGATGCTCGGGATGAACAAAAGCCGTTCTTTTTTTGGCACACTGCGTGACGCATCAATCGTGATAGAGAAAACCACCTGCCCTGACCCTGAGGGGTTCCTCTTTATGATCACCCCCGGGGGAATATTTTCCATGATGCCTTTTGCCCAGGAAGAGTGCTACCACATTTCTGCATCAAGCTTAAGACGGGATGTGGATCTGGTAGAGCTCCTCGACTACTTTATTAACAAGGATGCACTGTATGCCTCGTGGTTCAAAGGGTCGAGGATAGTTGAGCACAGGACATCCTGTGTGGTCAATTTGCTGAGCCCCATGGAAACCCCCTTTAAGGATAATGTTCTCTTCATTGGGGATGCATGCTGGCGGCGGGAGATAAGCAATGTGGGTGCACTTACAACCGGGTTTAAAGCGGGTAAATGTATGGCAGAGGCAATCAGGGAGGACAAGGAGAACCCCACCGGCATTAAGAACTATCTTGACTGGTACCAGACCTATTTCTATCTCCCCCATGGGAAGAGGCCACAGGGAGGGCGTGACTTTTCCAAGTACCTGACCCCCGAGGACATTGACTACCTGGTAAGTTTGCCGGAAGAAGAATTTCCCCAGACAATCGATTTTTTAAAGGTGGTAGACTGTATTGGCAAAACCTATGCAAACCTGTTTGCGAAGATATATGAAGAGAATCCTGCGGTTATGGATAAGTTAATTAAGATACGTGAAAACGCTGAGGAAGATCTGAAACAGAATGTCAAGCAGGGGTTCAAACCACTCTGACCACGCAGGACACAAAGAAATGCCTAAATTGAGCTAAATTGCCTAGAATGCCTAAAGTTAAGAAACCAGGAGTCAGAATTCAGATGTAAGAAGGGGATATGAGCTAGTTTTGCTCTGTGGTTCGGTGTTGACAATATGTTAGGTATACTAAGGAGATTGACATGGGCAAAACATCTGTCGAGAAACACTTCGACGCAATGGCCAGGGATTTTGAGAAGGTCAAGCGGAAGGTAATACCGGGATATCGTGATATAGAAAAATGTATCTTCTCTTATCTTCCCTTTACCCAATCCAGGAAGATAGCTGTGCTGGAGCTGGGTACCGGAACCGGTGCCCTGGCCATGGATGTGCTGAAACATTTCCCCCGGTCAATCTATACCGGCATTGATTTTTCGAGTAAGATGCTGGAGGTAGCATCACACCGGCTTAAAAAATGTGATCAGCAGGTAACC
>CALJBY010000244.1 GCA_938024025.1 uncultured bacterium | reverse complement strand
GCTGCCGGAAGTACGGATAGGACCTCCGCAGAGGAAAACCTCGATCAACTGGCCCAATCGGGAGGAAATCTCAAGGATGCAAACCTTCCCCATTTCTATCAGATGTCACCCTGGCCGTGTGCCCCTTCACTGGAGAGCAGTCTGATACAAGCGAGTGGCACCTTCAGTAATGCGGTTCCTTTTAAGCCGGTGGTTGTAGATTTTAAAGACTTTGGTGTTTCAGATGCTCCTGTAGACCGGGCGGAGTGGTGGCTGCGACGACAGGCCCTCGCCTATACGTTAGGTATCTGTCCAATCTTTGCACTGGTTTCACCCGAGATGGGTGAAGAAAGGCTGGCGGAACTCATCGCGTCTTCAGCGGAATGGGATGCATTTACGGTAGAACAGCTGCGGGACGTAGGGAAAGAGGTTGTCCGCCAGTCTCTTCAGATGAGTGAGAAGGTTGGGGAGGTGCATTCCACCGTACAGGTTGAAGGATTCGATAGTGCACGAGATGAACTCATAGCTCGCTTTTCCTAGGGGTACACACCGTAAACCGGGGATGGGCTGTTTATGTATTGTTGTTGGGGGATTGTAGTGCAGGTCCCCCACTTTTTGACTCAGGCTCAGATGAGCTCTCACAAGGAGGTATTGTATAATGAAGCCGTTAGAAGGTATTAAAGTTTTAGATTTATCACGGGCGCTGGCAGGACCCTACTGTACCATGATGCTGGCAGACATGGGGGCAGAAGTGATTAAACTGGAGATGCCGGGAACAGGTGATGATTCACGGTCATGGGGCCCCCCCTTCGTGGAGGGAGAGAGCGCTTATTTCATGAGTGTCAATCGCAACAAGAAGAGCCTTACCTTAAATATGAAGAGCACAAAATCGAATGAGATTGTTACCAAGCTGATTAAGCAGTCGGATGTGCTGGTGGAGAATTTTCGGCCCGGCGCTATGGATCGATTGGGATTTGGCTATGAACAGGTGAAAGAGATGAATCCCCGGCTCATTTACGCCAGTATCTCTGGGTTTGGACAGGATGGCCCCTATCGCATGCTCCCTGGATTCGATCAAGTTTTGCAAGGCATGGGTGGGTTGATGAGTATTACGGGTGAAGCTGGTGGCCCCCCCATAAAAGTTGGCGTGGCGATTGCCGATATTTCGGGAGGGATGTTTGCCGCATTTGGTGTTCTGACTGCTCTCTATAATCGTGAGAAGACAGGTAAGGGGCAGATGATTGATGTTTCTCTCTTAGATAGCCAGGTTGCATGGCTTACCTATCGCGCCGGTGCCTATTTCGCTTCTGGAGAGGTACCACAACCGGTAGGCTCTGGTCATCCGGTTATTGTACCGTATCAGGCCTTTCATGCTAAGGATGTCTATATTAATATCGCCGTTGGCAATGATCAATTGTGGGTAAAGTTTTGTAAGGCGGTTGGCTTTGAGGCAGTAATGGATGATCCGAAATTTGCAACCAACGCCAAACGGGTTGAAAACAGAGAAGAGATTGTAAAGATTATTGGAGATCTCATCGTGACCAAAAATGGGGAAGAATGGCTTACAATCCTCAATGATGCAGGTGTCCCCTGCGGTCCTATTTACACGGTGGATAAAATTTTTGAGGACCCCCAGGTGCTGCACCGGGCCATGATGCATGAGTTGGATCATCCAAAGGCAGGTACAATAAAGGTGACGGGTATTCCGGTAAAGCTGTCTGATACACCGGGCGAAATCACATTGCCCCCGCCTTTCCTCGGTCAGCATACGCAGGAGATTCTCGCGGAGCTCGGTTATAGCGAACAGGATCAGGAAAAGATGCGTGAGGAAAAGGTTGTTTAGCCCTTTGATTGTAAAAAAAGTGGTGCCCATTTCAGTAAGTGACGCACTGGAGCACCTGGCAGGGAAGGAGTTGAGCCGCTGCTTTATCAGGCCCCGCCAGGAAAGAAAAATGTGTGGGAAGTAAAAAATCTTTTGACAAGGGTTTGCATTCATGCTATTCGACATACTGTGTAATAAACTCTCGTACAAGGCATGTAATCGTATTAACCTAGCAAAGGAGGGCTCTCATGACCAAAGCAGAATTAGTTGCAAAGATGGCAAAAGATGCCAAGATAAGTAAGGCCGCAGCAGGTAAAGCTTTAAATGGGGCAATCGAAGGAATTACCAAAGCGTTGAAAAAAGGTGATAGTGTTACTTTAGTTGGCTTTGGCACTTTTTCTATCTCAAAGAGGAAAGCCCGCAAAGGAAGAAATCCACAAACGGGAAAAGAGATCAAGATTGCTGCACGGAAGGTAGCTAAGTTTAAGGCAGGTTCTGAGCTGAGAAAAACAGTAAAGTAGCCAGTGTGCGAGCTATGTTCTGCCCGGTAGTGCATCTCATTTTGTAATACATACAGAAATCCGGATTGCAAAAAGCCCTGATAGTGATGATATCAGGGCTTTTTGCCGGCAGGTGCCGAGAAAGTGCTGCCTTGCCTGCCCCGTTACATACGAAGTATATGTAACGGGGGTCGGCGAGGATGAATCGGCACAATTCAAAAATAATTAATCTGCTTTATCTGTAATTCTCCAGGTGACACCCAATACGAGAGTGATGGTAGGAGCGGCTTTAAGCCGCGAATGCATCGCGCATGAATACGCTCCTACCGAAATTTCAAACATGACTGGTTGGGAGCACGCAGCTAGAGATGGTCATGAAAGGTTTGGGGATCAATTTCTTGAGGAGGATGTGCTTCTCCTTCTGTAGTTTTATCGTCCGAAATA
>CALJBY010000243.1 GCA_938024025.1 uncultured bacterium | reverse complement strand
TTTTTTAAAAAACAGAGAAGCCTCCGCGCTTACTATTTCCTGCGGATCGCGCGGGTAGGCAAGCTGCTGATCAATATGGTGCTTGTTAGCCTGGGACTCTTACTCACCCTCGGCATGGGTCGTGGCTTAAAACGTCGCTATGCTATCTATCGCGATCTACTTATCTGGCACATAAAGCTGTGCCCTCTTTCAGTGGGGCTGAGAGAACTTGACCGTGTCAATACTGATAACTCTTTTTCCTAGAAAGACTTTTTGCGGCTATGAAGGTTGCGCTGATACGAAAAGAATATACACTTTCGTGGGGTGGTGCAGAAAGCTATGTAGTACACTTAAGCAGATGTTTAGCTGAGCGGGGACATACCGTTCATGTCTTCGCCAACACCTGGGACCTCCCATCTGATCCACGCATTACCTTCCACCGGGTACCCATGCTTGCTTTTTATTCGCCTTTAAAAAACCTCACCTTTGCGTTTGCCACGAAGAGACTCCTCAAGAAGGAGCAATTCGACATCGTAAACGGATTCTCTCAAGCATACCCCCAGGATATCTATCGAATGGGAGACGGCCTGCACCGGCACCTTCTAAAAGTCAAATCTCCTGGAGCACTATCAAAGTTCTTAGAACACCTGAACCCGCGCCACCGTTCTATTCTCTTTATAGAAAAACAGATTTTCAAACCGAAAAACCATTACTACATCATTGCCAACTCCACGCTCTGTATGCACCAGGCAATTGACTACTATGGCGTTCCCGAGAAAAAGATTGTGCTGATCTATAACGGGGTAGACCATCAGCGATTTAGCCCGACGGCAAGAGAAACCTATCGAGCTGACGTACGCAGGAAGCTTTCCATTGGCGATGATCAGGTTATTATCTTATATGTAAGCAGGAACTATAAAAGGAAGGGGCTTCACGTCCTCATACAGGGCCTCTCTCTCGTTAACAACAGGCCGGACGGATTGAAGGTAGTCGTCGTGGGGCGGGAAAATCCCCTGCCCTACCAACGCCTGGCCGTACAGTATGGAGTAGGAGATAATCTGCTTTTTGTAGGGGAAGAAAGGATCTTAGAAAAATACTACGGTGCGAGTGATTTCCTGGTGTTACCTACGCTCTATGATCCTTTCTCCAATGTCTGTTTGGAGGCACTCGCCTGTGGTCTTCCTGTTATTACAACGAGGAGTAACGGAGCAGCAGAAATAATTAACGATGGTAAAAATGGCTGTATCATCGAAGACCCCCGTAACCCAGCGGAACTGGCGCAGAAGCTTGCTCTGCTACTGACTAGAGAGGTGCGGGAAGCAATGGGACAGCACGCAGCCCGTTCGGCTCGACACTTCACCACAGAAGAGAATGCACGGAGGACACTTGCCCTCTATGAAAAAGTTTTCGAACGGAAAAAAATCCTTGCCCATTCCCACCACAACGGGATAATCATACACGATACCTATCGGCCGCTCCTCATACAAAACGGACTTGCGGATTTTAATGCCCTCATGTACTATCGCCATGGAGAGGTTATTAAACAGTCGCATGCGGAACGGTCAACCATAAAGCTTATGCTTACGGGTAAGCACGGTGCAGTGGGGGCCTATCTCAAGCGGTATCAAAGTTCCGGGTTCAAAACCGTTATACGTTCCTTCGCATCGTGCTCTCTCCCGAGAACAGCTCTGGATGAGTGGAATGCTATTCTTGCCTTTCACCGCTTGGGCATTCCAACCATGATTCCTCTTGCCGTTGGTGTGCAAAAACGATCGGGGTTAAAAAAAGAATCCTTTCTCCTTACCAGAGAAATTGAGGGAACAGAACGGCTTGACCACTATCTGCTTCGACACTTTTTACCACCCCTAACTGATGATCAGCGCAGGGAGAAGAGAAGGTTGTTCAAGGCACTCGCCCTGCTTGTGCAGCAGATGCACCATTCCGGTTGCAATCATCGCGATCTTTATCTCTGTCATGTTCTGGTAAAAAAGGACACATCGCTCAACTGGCACATCTATCTGGCTGACCTCCACCGGGTTGATCAAAGAAGGCATGTGCGGCTCAGATGGAAGGTAAAAGACCTCGCTGCACTCAACTACTCAGCAGATATATGCAGTGTCACCAGAACTGATCGATTACGGTTTCTAAAACACTACTACGGAGAGCAGAAGCTCACGGCACACCTCAAGGCAGTGACAAAAAAAGTCATCAGTAAAACTGATAAGATCCGTTCCCACGATCTCAGAATGCAGAGAAAAGCATCGCACCACTAAAGCACTACCAGAGGAAATTGATTATGAGAAAAGATTTCTTAGTTTTTGGCAGTCCCCTCATCGGACAGGAGGAGATTGATGAAGTGGTTGACTCCCTCAAGTCTGGTTGGCTTTCTACCGGTCCGAAGGTTGCCCGATTCGAAGCGCTCTTCAAGAACTATATCGGCTCTGGCTATGCCCTTGCCCTCAACTCCTGTACCGCTGGGCTGCACCTGTCCATGATCGTTGCCGGACTTAAGGAAGGTGATGAAGTAATCACTACTCCCATGACCTTTGGTGCTACCGCTAACGCTATCCTTCACAGCAGGGCAAAACCCGTCTTCGTTGACATCACCCTCCCCAGCATGAATATTAACCCCGGAAATATCGAAGCACAGATCACCGATAAGACAAAAGCCATCGTTCCCGTTCACTTTGCGGGAAGGCCTTGTGACATGAAAAGCATTAAAGAAATTGCCCAAAAGCATCATCTCATTATTATCGAAGACGCAGCTCACGCTTTAGAAGCCACCTATCACGGACAGAAAGTCGGAACCATTGGCGATCTGACCGTATTTAGTTTCTACGTTACCAAGAATCTCGTAACCGGCGAGGGAGGAATGATCACTACCGCTAATAGTACCTATGCGGAAAAGATTCAAACCTATGCGCTCCACGGCATGAGCAAAGGTGCATGGAAGCGCTATTCTGACGAGGGATTCAAACACTACCGCATCGTCTATCCCGGGTTTAAGTATAACATGATGGATATACAGGCAGCGCTTGGCATTCATCAGCTGTTAAAAATAGAAAGCTCTCTCAAACGGCGCGATGAAATATGGCATCGCTATGATGACGCCTTTCAAAACCTTCCTCTCGATATTCCACCGCCTCCAGAAGAAAATACAACACACGCACGGCACCTCTATACCATTTTATTGAAACTGGATGAACTCACCGCAGACCGTGACACCATCCAGCAAGCGCTCTATGAAGAAAATATCGGAACGGGCATTCACTTTATCGCCCTCCACCTCCACCCCTACTATCAGGAAACCCTCGGCTACAAACGAAGTGATTACCCTAACGCAACGTACGTTTCAGATAGAACCATATCCCTGCCCCTTTCTGCTAAGCTGACGGATGAAGATGTGACTGATGTAATTAAAGCGGTAACAAAAGTACTGACGAACTATACAAAGTGACGACCCGTGAAAGCTTCTAATAACCATACACTCGCATGGACCATTAAAGAAGAGTACCAGGGCATTCTTTCTCCCCATCTCCTTGAAAGACTCCTCAATGGAGTGGACATAACAGATTGCGAGACAGTACGGGCCCTTCCTTCCCGAACAGTACAGTACCTGAAGCCTACCTCCCCTGCCCTGCCGGCACTCTTCCTCAAGGAGTATCATCCCCCGAACGTCCTTGCCAGGATAAAGCATCTTTTCCACTCTCCGGCAGAAAAGGAATGGCGTTTTGCACAGATACTTACCGGGAAAATGGTACCTACTTTTGTACCCCTGGCCCTGGGAAAACCGAAAAGACCTGGTCTGTCCCACAGGAGCTGTCTTATCTCAAAAAGTATCGATGGCGGTAAATCACTCAAAGACTACCTGGCACAGTACCACCCCAATCAGTCTGACCCCACGGGAACTGCAAAGAGACGTGTGCTTACTGCCTTAGCACACTTTGTGAAAGATCTTCACCAGAAGGGAGTAGTGCATCAGGATTTTCACTGGGGAAACATTCTCGTGCAACAGGGAGAGCGGAAAACAATTCATTTTTATCTTATGGATCTCCACCGTATAAAAGTAAAGGTGCGTTTAACCGACAAAGAGCGAATACACAATCTCGCCTCACTGAACACCGCTTTTGTTTTCACCCGAAGTAAGGCGGAACGGTGGAGATTTCTTAAGGCATACGTAGCAGGCGATACACGGTGGGAGCAGCAGTCCCGTCACGTTGCCCGCCGCATCGAAACACTGACAGTAAAGATGGTTCAAAAGGAGTGGCTCAAGCGGGACAAACGTTATGTGCAGGAAAATAAATACGTTGTACCTTTTATGGCAGGCAGCTACCGGGGATACACCAACCGCCGTTTCAGCAGTCCCGAACTTTTAGCACTCTTACATGACCCTGACCATGCCTTCTCTGCACCGGGGAGCATCACCATCAAAGATTCTAACACCACCTCTTCCTGCACCGCACCCGTCACCCTTGGCGGAGAGAACAGAGCAATCCATATTAAACGGTACAATTACCAGAACAGTCTCTATGCCTTAAAAAATTGTTTTCGGTGCTCGCGGGGAAAGCGGGTATGGAAAACAGCCCAGGGGCTTCTCACCCGGAAGATTGCCACCCCCCTGCCCATCTCCTTTGCAGAACAGCGTAAAGGAAGGCTACTGCTGACCAGTTATTTTGTTACTCGCACCATTGATCATGCCCTCCCGTTAAGTACGGTGCTTCATGAAGGTAGGGCAGACACATTCCCTCGCAACTATTCAGGCAAAAATATGCTGCTTTCTAAGGTAGCACAGCTGGTAAGGGAAATGCACGCACGCGGCATCTGGCACAGAGATCTCAAGGCATCAAACATTCTGGTCCAGAAAAAGGTGCCTGACAGGGAGAAACTCTATCTGGTTGATTTAGACAGCGTCCGGATAAAAAAAAGGCTCGACAGGAAAGAAAAAATCAGGGACTTAGCCCGTCTTAATGCTTCTCTCGTTTCTACCACAACCGTTTCAATGACGGATCGCCTCAGGTTCTTACAGTACTACCTCAAGACGAGGAGACCACGGGATAAGAATATACAGGACTACTGGAAAGCAATTGCAGCACAAACACAGAATAAGATGAAAACCTCCGGGCTTTCGTACCCGCAACGGTAAACGATGAGTCCTGTTAAAAGTTTCATTAAAAAAAGGAGACTATATGCAAAATGGAGAAGAATCTAACCACAGAGAACACAGAGGTTAAGAAAAGATGAACGTCCAACATCGAATGTTGAATGACTCCCTATCCTTAATTAGACTATGTCATAATGTCATTGCGAGGAAGTGAAACGAACGAAGCAATCTCTTTAATAACTTGTGTCTATCACAGACTACCGAAATGAGATTGCCGCGCCCTGAAGGATGACGTAGTAGTTATCCTGAGGAAGTGCTCTTGGGGTGCCATGACTGCAGAGATTAATTCAGTTTTTTGTAGTTATATTCTGAATTCTGACTCCTGTCTTCTGTTTTCTTAATTTAGGCATTCTAGGCATTTATTCTGTGGTTCAGTTTTGACAATACTAAACGATGAAAAAAGGAGAACGTATGAACGTACCACTGCTCAATTTAAAACTGCAATACGCCCCGATAAAGGATGAAATACGTGCTGCCATCGATGAAGTCCTTGAAAGTCAGCAGTTTATCTTCGGTCCTCAGCTGGAATCACTTGAAAGGGAGATTGCACAACGGGTGCACGTTGATCATGCCATCGGTGTCTCATCAGGCACCGATGCCCTGCTCCTCTCGCTCATGGCATTGGGAATAGGAAACGGTGATCTCGTGATTACTTCACCCTTTACCTTTTTCTCAACCGCAAGTTCTATTTCCCGAGTGGGAGGAACGCCTGTCTTTGTAGATGTCGACCCCCGTACCTTTACCCTGTCGCCGGAAAAAGTCAAAGCGGCCCTCTCATCAATGACCGGGGAACAAAAAGGGAGCGTTAAAGCCCTTATCCCCGTTCACCTGTACGGGCAGTGTGCGGATATGGACCCGCTCCTATCACTAGCAAAGGACTATAACCTGGCCATCATAGAGGATGCTGCTCAAGCACTGGATACACAGTATGCCCACAGTGATGCTCCCGGCACCTTTACTGCTGCAGGAGCTATGGGAGAGTGCGGCTGTTTCTCCTTCTTTCCTACCAAAAATCTCGGTGGGTATGGTGAAGGTGGTATGGTAGTTACTCAAAACCCGGATGTAGCAGCAGCGGTACGAAAATTGAGGCACCACGGCTGTAAATCAGAGCACGAACAGTATCACTATGACAAGATTGGCATTAATGGCAGGTTGGATGCACTGCAGGCGTCTGTCTTAAGGGTAAAACTCAAGTATCTTGATCGGTGGACGAAACAGAGACGTTTAAATGCAGATAACTACAACAAACTCTTTAAGGAAGCAGAACTGTCTGCCGCGAGGAATGATCAGTGCAACGAGGAAAAGCCCATAAGCCTTCCCTTTGTGCGGGACAACAATGTTCACGTGTTTCACCAATACGTCGTTCGTGCCCATAAGAGGGACCAGCTCAAGGACTTCCTTACCAAAAATGGTATTGGTTGCGGCATATACTATCCGATCCCCCTGCACCTGCAACCCTGTTTCCAGGAATTGGGTTATACAAAAGGGAGTCTTCCAGAGGCAGAAAAGGCCGCCGGGGAAGTGCTGGCCTTGCCCATCTTTCCAGAGGTAACGTTTGAACAGCAGGAAGCCGTAGTTGCTACCATAGCACGCTTCTATCAAACGAGCACACCCTTATAAACCATCTCATACAATGCTACCCTCTATCTGAAATGGCCCTTTGCTTTTTATCAGGTTGTGTCATAATCCTCTCTGGTCATTGCGAGCGACCGAAGGGAGCGTGGCAATCTCAATTTTTTCAACTCTTCATGAGATTGCTTCGGTCATTTCACTCCCTCGCAATGACATTATGACACAGCCTCTTTTATGGTGAGGGGAAGCAATAAAGAAGTGTAAGGTGCTGCCGGGAAAAACTGAGGGAAAACAAAGCACGGATGGGAAGCAGTATCGTCACATCAGGGACACTCAAGGACCAATCCCTCTGTCAAAAGTGAGCCCGCTCCCCCTCTTTTTTCTTCCCATGCTCTGCAGAATCAGGGTCGTGATACAGCCGATCAGGAAAATACCGCCACCAGCTAACAGTAAAAGGATCCTAAAGGGTTCTTCCTTGAGGCTTTGATTTTCAGAAGACAAAGCATTGATACTCTGTCCCACCTCAACATTCTTTTTCTTAAGGGAAAAGTTTTCTTCGTCGAGAGATTGTATTTTCTTTTCCTGTTCTATCACCTTTTTTTCAAGATCCGCGATGCGGATCCCCTTGGGTAGTTCTGCGGTTAAATACTGCTGCAGCACCCACCCTGTTCTATTACCTTTAAAGGCAATTTTTACCCAGTTCCCCTGCACTTGTACGGTTCTCACCTTTTCATTAGAGGGAAGCTGATCAATAATCTTGTATTCCGCACCAGGCTGGCTTCTCACCATAATTTTAAAATAGTCAATAACATATTTTGTTTTAGCCTGGACCGCAGGCGGCAACAGCAGTACACAAAACAAAATACTCAGTAGATACTTTCTCATCATTCTTACCCCCTTATAAAGCGATAAACGATACTCCTATGGTTGTTACTCCACGGGGTGAGGCACGCCTTACAGCTTATCATTAAACATTTCCGAAACCCGTTTCATATCAGGTTGACCATTTTCATCCCATCCCCTTTTGTGATAGTAGAGAGCCAGGAGGCTTTCATACTCATCTCTATTAAGGACTTTTCCCGCGTGAGGACCTGAACTCAGCGGCGTTGAAAAGCACCGCTCAGGAGGATAATCGTCTTTCTTAGTAACGCCAAGTTTTATATTTATCGCTCGCGTGAGATTATAAAGATCATTAGATTTCTCGAGCAGTTCATCTAAAGTAAACGTAACTCCCGTAACGGCAGAGTAAAACTCAGCATAGGTGTTTTCGTCGAAACCTAATTCAATCCACGGCAAACGGCACACACCCAGCATATCAAAAAGAGGTCTAACCGTCTGATGATAGATGACCAGCTCAACCTTCTCCTCTAATCCCCATTCTTTACCCATTTCAAGCTCTTTGGCCAACGGCCATGCGCGGGCATGGTGCGCACCAATATCCGAAGTAGCAAACCCCAAAGCCATGGTGATAGCAGCTCTTCCATCATAGGCGGATTGCTCTAACCCCTTGACCTGAGAAATAATGGGGCTGAGCTGTGGCATCTTTTTGATCAGTTCCAGGCTGCCATCAGCCAGTACATCGCCAATCCCGTTGCGATAAGCAATGTCATGAACCAGTTGGATGATAGTCTCTTCATCTCCCCACTTTAACCTCATGCCGCCCACATCTTCTTCGGAAATAAGGCCCATCTCCTGGGCTTCAATGAGAACACCGATCAGGTTCCCGGTAGAAATGGTGTCAATGCCCAGATCATCACAGAGGGCATTGGCCTTGAGAATACAGGCAAAATTGTCCACCCCCACATTGGGACCGAACATGCACGCGGTCTCATATTCAGGTCCCTCGATAACGGTTCCGCTGTACTTCCCCTCCTTAACCAGACAGATATTACCACAGGCCATGGGGCAGGCAAAACAGGCCGTATCACCGATTTTATACTTTGCCAGCATTTCATAACCATTGATCTTCTCTGCCCGGTCAAATTGTCCGTCCCTGAAATTATGGGTCGGCATCACCCCTGCCTCATTGGCATAATCGATAACTGACATCAGTCCCTGCTGCTGCCAAAAGGAAAAATACTTGTGCCCTCTCAGCTTTTTAAAGGCAGTATCGGAGAGCTTTTTTAATCGTGGGAGATCAAAAACGGGGAGGTCATGTGAACCTCGTATGGCAATCGCTTTTACATTCTTAGAACCGAGCACTGCTCCTATCCCGGTCCTCCCCGCATTACGTCCCCAATCCGCAGTAATACAGGCAAAACGCACACGGTTTTCTCCCGCCACGCCAATAGAAGCGATACTGACATGATCATCCT
>CALJBY010000242.1 GCA_938024025.1 uncultured bacterium | reverse complement strand
GCCTTTCCTTTACACGATAAGACTTCATCATCTTTACCGGGCAGATACAGGTCCGGGTTGAACATGCCAAACACGTCATAGACGGGTTCATCCCGCCCCACAAACTGGCTCTCCGGTAAGTAGTCATCCTCTCTACCATTTCTCCCTTCCCGGAGAAGGATCGCACGGTACAGATTGAAAATTCTCTCCCCTGCTCGATTCAATGATGCTTCATCCATCTCACGTCCCGTAACGGCAGAAAAAAGTCGGCTCTCAAGCGTTCCATCTCCAACATGATCTTCAGCACACGCATCATCAAGGAGGGGATAGGCAAAGTCACAGAGAATAAGCGAATCCTTGGCATGCTGTCGGTTTTGGATGTTAAAAGCAGCCAGGGCTTTTCCCTTATAGTGTGAAAAATCCACAGCCTCTTCGCTTCCCCAGAATCGCTTTGCAATTTTCCTGAGGACATCGGTAGACAAATAGGTAAAAGATCCCTTCGTTGTATACCACAGTGCCCACTTGGTAAGGGGCTCACAGATTTCGTGGAGTTCCAGTACCGAGGGGCGCACCTCAGTAGCGTAGATGAGGGCAGCTGGTGAAAAGATTTTCGGCCCATAGGCAAACCCTTTGCCCGCCTGGGTAAAGCGCTCAAGCGCCAATTCTTTAGCTGCTCCACCAAGAATATCTGCCGCCCGCATAACGCCCTGGGCAAGAACATCACCAAACCCTTCCCGGGTGGCTATTTTCCTGATGAATGTCTCAAGGAATTCTATCGTTCCTGTTTTTTCCATGGGAAGTTCTGTCTCTTTCTCAGAGATAACACCGTTTTCAATACACCGCTCCAGCCAGATAAGGATGCCGGGCAGTTCCATGGTACAGAGTGAAAACTCATTAATCAGTGAAGTAGCGAGAAAGGTTGCCTTGGTGAGATCCCCATGACGTTCCTTATCCCACATGGAGTAGAAAAAGGTCGCCTGGCATTTCCGTATGCCCTCTTCGCCGGAAGAAGCTTTATACAGGGATCTCCAGCATCCCTGCGGGCAGCCGTGGCAGTGTATCTTCTTGACAACTTCAGTTTCAGGAAGGGGAGGAGGTGAACCATAGAGACTGAAGTAGCCCTCTCCCGTCATGCGCTTTATCTTTTGTCTGATATCCTTGATCTCCCCCGGATGTGCAACGGGAATGGTACCCGTCCCTTTAACTGCTATGGCCTTGATATTTTTTGACCCCATAACCGATCCGAATCCCATAGAACCACTGCCTCCGGCATCAGTGGCAATGGTGGCGAAACGAACGCCATTTTCCCCTCCTATTCCGGTGGTGAAAATCTTTACCTGCTCTCCTGCCTCCCTCCGGATGGCCTGCATGGTCTTTGAGACAGGCAACCCCCACAGATGGTCGGCATTTTTTATCGCAACCCCTTCATTGGTGATTAAGAGATACACTTTACTATTGGCTTTCCCCTGAATAATCAAACCATCATAGCCCGCCTGTTTCAGCTGGGCACCGAAAAACCCACCGAGATTGGAACTGACAAAATTTTCCGGATAGAGGGAGGGTGACTTTCCACACACAAGCCAGCGCGAAGCACTCGGGGCAGGAGTTGCAGCAAGGGGCCCTGTCATCACAATCAGCGCACTATCGGGGTGGAATGCCTCCCATTCAGCTGTCCACAAGTCCCAGTAGATTTTTTCACCGATGCCTTTACCGCCTATAAATCTATCCACATAATCATGTGTGTCTCTTGTCAAAACTTTTCTTGTCGTCAGGTCAATGTGTAGCAATTTCCCTGTCCAGCCATAGAGTTGTTCCATACTCATATCCTTCAAGGACTTTTAGAATTGTCAAAAGAAAACTACCAAATAAAGAATTCAGAAGGCAAAAAGAAATGCCTAAAATTGAACCACGAAGAGCACGAAGAAAAACTAAAGTCTTAGGAATAAAAAATCCCAAATCCGCATTCTAAAATCCAAAATCGAAATACTCCAACACTCCATTCCCATGCTGGGCATATGCGGAAATACTGCTATGGCTTCCCGAGGGCTCCCTTCATTTTTACACCAAGCTCACGGGCTTCATCCATAAAATTTTTATGCTCCCTGATATCCTCCATCCCCGCAGCTGCTCCGAGTTTTCCAACGAGCTTCATCTCGCCGAAGGTAACAAACGACTCCATCGTTTCAAGGGCACGTTCGACCCCATGGCCCGCCACTGCTGAAACAATGGCAACCGGTTTGTCTGCCAGGGGTTTCCTGCCGTGCATGGGCTGTGCAGATTCTTTCCCGATCCCCATGTAGCCGAGGGCAATGCTCCTGTCCATCATGCTCTTTACCAGTCCTGATACGTCACCGTAGTAACAGGGAGAACCGATGACCATCCCCTCACAGTCAATGAGCTTCTTATAGAGGTCTGTCATTCCGTCCTTTTGCCAGCACCCCCCCTCGAACGTGCACCTCATGCACCCCGTGCAGTAACCGATGTTCAGATCGATGAGCCACACCAGCTCTGTTTCAGAGGCCGTCCCTTTCAGCACTTCTTCAACGAGGGCACCCGTATTTCCCTCTTTCCTGCCGCTCCCGCAGATCCCAAGTATCATTGCATGCTCCTTTCACCATAGTGGATATTGTTAAGAAAACAGTAATCAGAAGACAGGAGACAGAATTCAGACTCCAAATGCCTAAAATGAGCTAAATTGCCTAGAATGCCTAAATTAGAATCCCCCCCAACGTTGAATTCTTAATTAAAAATCTGCTTTTTTTCATTCAACATTCGATGTTGGACGTTGGATGTTCGATGTTCTTTTTTCCCTCCACGCCATGCCCTTTGCTCATAGTACTCCAATGCACCAACACTCCAGTACTCCAATCCCAAATTCTAACGGGCTCAACGGGTAAACTGGCTAACTGGCAAACCCTAAAGAAACCTCCCCGTGGTTTCAGCTTACCTTTTAAAAAGTATGTCTCGAACAATATTTAAATAATTAAAGCGTCTCTTTCCCCCGGGCCACTTTATTTCATCCGTTTCGCAAATGGTGGATATGCTCAGTTGATTGATCGTGGATTGCAACTCATTGAGCTTCTTTTCCCGTACTGTTCCATCTTTTTCTTTTACAATTTCATCAATCCGCTTCATCATAAGCACCGCTTCCTTTATCCTCTCTTCTATCGCTGCTGCCATCTTAGCATCAATCAAACCAAAGGCAGCTTTAATACGATTAAGACGAAGAGCGGCCTGGTAGGTAGTATCTACTATCTCATCTCTCGTCATCCATTTGGTCTCATAGCTTAAGGTATACTTCCAGCTCGGCTGTAACAGGGCCTGCCTGTGCTCTTCCAGTGTGCGGCAGAACACCGTGTAACCAAACTTTTCAGACTCCTCATAGGCCAAACTGCCAGGGTCTATAAAGGGGGCAAGTGGTGAAATAAAGGGGTTTAATCGTGTGCCAAATTTTTTGAGCAAATCTTCACAGTAGTCTACGGTTGCAAGCGCCTTTTCAGGTGTCTGATAGGGAAGACCAAACATGAAAAAGAGGTCAAATTTCCGACAACCACATGCAAGTGCATTTTTAATTGTTTCTTCCAACTCGCCATTGCTGTATGTTTTACCGGATGATCTCCTTACCTCTTCCAGATGTGATTCGGGCGAGAATTCAAAATTGAAACGGGGAATTGCCCTGCCAACCATCTCGAAGTAATCCTTTGAAGCAGGGGTAAAAAGTTCTAAAACAATATGATTAACAGGCTTCACCCTACCCAGATGCTTAAGCAGGGTACGCGCATACTCCTCTCCTCCCTGCCGTAAATCACCCACC
>CALJBY010000241.1 GCA_938024025.1 uncultured bacterium | reverse complement strand
TCCGCAACCTATACCGATACCCCTGTAGGGTGGCAGCTTTTTGTACTTCTTCTTCCAGCCGGACTTTTTGGATGCCTTTTTGATACATTCCTTCAGACCGCAGCTTGCATAATACATTTTGCTTGGTGTTGTGTATCCCTTGTCTACTGCATTTTTGAGTCTTATCTCTACAGGATCAATCCCCAAATCCTGGGCTATAAGATCAAGCTGTCCTCCTAAAGCAAACCGCAGTGCCACCATACCCGTCCCGTGATGAAAAACATGTGGACGGTTATTCGTGTACACAAGCCTCCCTATGAACTTTGTCGCATCCACTTTATAGAGCATTTGCAGGGTGGCACCAATGAACCATAACACTATAAACTGAGAATCTATATAAGCGCCACTGTCGAGCAGGAGATCTGCATCGATGGCCTTCAGTGTACCATCTTTCATGACCCCCGTCTTAAGCCTGAAATGATATTTTCCACCTCCCCGATGAACGAGGAATTCCTCTTCTCCCGTACACCTTATTTTTACCGGTCTGCCTGTTTTTCTTGAGAGGATTGCTGCAATGTAGTGATGGGGTTTATCTGCTCCCCTCCCGCAGAAAGCTCCACCAGTATTCAGGTTCATGATTCTAACACTACTCTGGGGCAGACCAAATTTAAACGCCATATTCATCTGAATAAAAATGGAAATTTGGATTGGCGTCCAGACTATCAGTTTGTCGGGCATCGAATAATCTGCAAGTACAACGTGATGTTCCGAAAAACAGCTATGGGTAGGATTGATAATATACTCATCTGTTCGAACATGTTCTGCCTCAGAAAATGCCTTTTCCGCATCACCAAAATTCATGGTGGCATCATTGGCATAGTTGTCGTCATAATATTCATGGAGAACAGGTGCTCCTTCTGCAGTTGCTTCCTCAACTGACAGGAGTGGCTCCATAGGTTCATACTCCACCTTTATAAGCTCGGCAGCTTCAACAGCCGTATCCTCATCCACAGCAGCTACGGCTGCGATTTCCTCTCCAAAATGATTGACCCGGTCACCGGCAAAGAGTATTTGATCGGACCCTACCATGAAATCGCCGGTATCTTTATGGGTAATGACAGCTTTCACACCCGGAAGTTTTTCAGCCCTCGATGTATCTATGTTACGTATCTTACCCCTTGTTACCGGGCTGCGCACTATCTTACCGTGCAGCATGCCCGGCAGGATAACATCATCAGTGAACTGGGAACGGCCGGTTGCCTTAAATGGTCCATCAAGCCTTGGCTGTCTTGTCCCTATTACGCTATAGGTATCACTTTTCTTGGGCATTATTTCCCCCTTTTTCTACAGGCGGCAGAGCTGGGAATGAATAAACATTAAAATAATAGAACAGATGCAAAGCATTGTCAAAAGCTTTCAGATAATTCCCTGCTCATAGAATCGTATTGCATGCTTTTTAGAATATCCAACCTGTTTATGTACAATCTGGCTTCGTTTTTCTTTGGCTAGTTCATCATCACCGATGTTTGTGGTTTTTTCCTTTGACATACTAGTAGCATCATGTTTTAATTACTTACCAATATACAATTATAATTGCTATGGGAAAATCTATGACAGAAAATTACCTCACTTTTTCTACTATTCTGAGAAGGTGGGGCATTTTTATGTTAACGTACTTATGAGGAGGCTACGCCATGACAAACGAACAAGTGGAAAAAACTTTAAAAGAAACATTGGGTGTTACAAAAGAGATCGTTGCATTTAAAATGTGGAAAGAAAAACCTGATCACATCCCCGAATATGAAGGTGCGGCATCCCCCGGCATATGCACCCAAATATGCGAGGTGCTAAAACAGGGGAAACACTTCTACACAACCGACGACCATCACTTCTGCCAGGCCGGCTGTGTGGCAGCAGGAATCAGGGCCCCGTTTACCGATTCGGAGCATAAGGTCGCGGTAGAACTACATCAGGAGTTGAGCAAGGAGCATAAGAACTTCGATCTTGCATGGCGGTATGTTGAACAGTCCTATAAAAAATACGTCCCGGGTATGTTTAGAGAAGAAGGCACCCCGGAGACAAAAAGAAATGAAGCGGTAGAATTGGGCCTCTTAAGGGAGGTCAAGGACCCCGATCTCGTCATTGTCCACGGCAATCCGCAACAGGTCGACTACCTTCACAATGCATATGCTCATCTGACAGGTGATTATTTCATTGGATCCGGCGGTCACAGCGGTTGTCCTTTCTATCTCCAGTATGTAGTAGATAGCGGGAAGCCCACCTTTGGAACCGGGGATATGGAGTGGAGAGGCTTTGTTGATATGGATGATAACGAACTGGTGACCGTTTTCCCGTACAAGGAGATTCTCAGGATTATTGATGAGATGCCCGGGGTGGTCCAGGAGTACAAAGACTACGTAAAAACGATCCGTGCGAGAATCTACAAAAGACCTGAACCGCTGTTTGCTAATTTCATGGGCAGGGGAGATGAGGAAACCATGGAGAGAAGGAACAAAATCAGGGAGACAAAGGAAGTAAAATAAGGCACTGCCTGACGGAAAGGAAGACAATGCAATGAACAGGTTGTTAAAAAAGTGTTTTTTAGCAGCCTGGGGTAGATCTTATGGAAAAGCTGTTTGGATGGACGGGGAAGATACGCCGGGTTAACGTGAGTGATGGTTCCGTCTCGGATAGTGAGACAATGCGCTATGCCCCCCGTTTTATCGGAGGCAAAGGTATTGCCAGCCGCCTGTACTGGGAGCTGATGACCAATAACATCGGTGCTTTTGACGCTGAAAACCACCTTTTTGTTATGAACGGCCCCCTATGCGGTACCCGGGCACCAGCTGCATCCCGGTGGATTGTTGCGGGGAAATCACCCCTTGCCTTTCCCGAGCAGTACGCCTTTGGCAATTTGGGGGGCCACCTTGGTGCAGCCCTGAAGTGGGCCGGCCTCGATGGCCTGGACATAACCGGATCATCCAAACAACCGGTGGTTCTTGTAGTCGGCACTGGTGGGAAGTGTTCACTTGAGGATGCCTCAGGGCTTTGGGGCAAAGATGCCTTTGAAACCATTGCCTCCCTGCAGAAGTGCTATGGTAAAGAGGCACCCGTAGCTGCTATAGGCAGGGCCGGGGAGCTTAAAGTGCGGTTTTCGAATGTGATAGGCTCGGGTGGTGTGTCTGCTACCAAGGGGTATGGCGCGGTGATGGGCTCAAAGAACGTGAAGGCCATTGTAGTCAATGCCCCTAAGGGAAACGTCCCCGTGGCTCGACCGGAAACCCTTAAAGAGATTAACCGGGAGATTACCGCTTTGTGGAAGGGCGAGTCCTCGGGTCGGCACTGGTGGGAAGTGGATTATATGCTGAAAGGAGTTAGCAGGGTCGGGAACTCTTTCTGCTATGGATGCCCGGGGACCTGCCATCGCGGTATCTACCAGCACGAGAACGGGGAGCGGGGCCACCGCATAATGTGCCTTTCTGCCCTTTTCTATGGCAGGAAGGAGAGTGCTAGAACAGGGGGCATGGGGGAGGCTACCTTTCACGCCACACAGCTGGCCAACAGACACGGCTTGTGTGCACAGGAGCTTAGCTTTTTAATCGATTGGGTTCCGGAGGCCATGCAAGAGGGGATGCTAGATCCCGCTGAAACCGGTCTGAACCCGGACAAGCTGGGTACAACAGAATGGATTGATACACTGGTCCGGCTCATTATCAACCGCCAGGGTACCGGCGATCTACTGGCCGAGGGGAGCCGCCGTGCAGCCCGGGAACTTAAGGTTGAACAATTACTGGAGGGACGGGTATCAAAAACAGGATTTCAGGCCCATGAACACAGCCCCCGCATGTATCTTTCAGCGGCCCCCCTGTATGCAACCGAGCCGGTCTATCCCAACTCTCAATTGCATGAGGTTGGGCTTACCGGTACGAAATGGATGGAGTGGCTGAGTATGGGAGAGGCAATGAGCTTTTTAACCACCGAGAAACTTCTAAACGTGGCCAAACGGTTTTGGGGTGATGAGAAAGCAGCGGAATTCGATTCCCCTGAGAAGATGGGGGAGGCTGCGGTGATCATGCAGAACCGGGGGTATGCTAAAGAAAATATGATTTTCTGCGACTGGTTCTGGCCCATACAGTACTCCGGAAATGTTGAAACGGGGGCGGGAGATCCCTCGCTTGAGGCCAGGGTTTTTTCGGCGGTCACCGGCGTCGAGATGGACGAGGAAGGGTATCTGCGCTCAGGCGAGCGCTGTGTTAACCAGTGTAGAGCCATTTACCTCCGTGAGGGGAGAAGGGGACGCGTTGATGATGTGCTGGAAGAGTTTAATTTTACCCGCCCTATGGGTAATGAATTTGATCATTACGCAATAATTAACCCTGAGTACAAAATGCCGGGATCGGAAGGGAAGCTGTTTACCGCTACCACGGTGAACAGGGACTATTTCGAACAGGTAATGGACGACTACTACAGGGTGCGGGGGTGGGATAGGGAAACGGGACTCTTTACGAAAGAAATGCTTATCGGTTTGGATCTGGAAGATCTCATAACCCCATTGCAGGAGAAAGGGGCTTGGGATGAGACCGGGTAGACAACATGGGCGGGATAAGCAGCACGTAAAAACCCACGTCCAGAGGACAGGGATTTATACCGTGCATTTAAATGTTAAAACAACACAGTTTGCATGGAAGTTAACATGCCGGGAACAGCAACTACAGAAAAGCTGAAAGCACCCAAAGAAAAGGTGGGGGTATTGCTTATCATTGAGGGCTTCCCGGACCATTTTAACTTTGATGGCTTCGTCGGCTTTTTTAATCACATTTTCCCGGTTTTGCCCAAAGGCTTTTTCGCTGGAGGACCAATAGAGGGTGAAACACCCTATACCCTTATCCACTATGCCAACCAGGAGGAGGCGGAAGTCTGCGGCGTAGCGGAA
>CALJBY010000240.1 GCA_938024025.1 uncultured bacterium | reverse complement strand
TCCCCTGCAATCTCAGCAATGGCACCCAGTGTAATCCGTTCCGAATGGACGCGGGGATGTTCTAAAGCCTTAAGCGTTGTTTTTGCCCAGGCAGCATAACAATTTCCCAGGAAGAGAACAGAGAACACGCCTGCACATACCATCCATCTTATCCCTTTTCGCTCCTTCATAACAGCACCACCTTACCCTTAACGTTTAACGTTATTGGCCATCTGCAACATTTCATCTGAGGTCTGAATGGCCTTAGCATTCATTTCATATGCCCGCTGGGCAAGTATCATGTTAACCATCTCTTCTACTACATTGACATTAGACATCTCGAGAAACCCCTGGGTGATGGTACCAAGACCATCCTCCCCGGGCGTACCCGTTGTGGGAGTTCCTGAGGTTTCAGATTCAATGTACAAATTCTTCCCCATGGCTATTAAACCAGGAGGATTGGTAAAGCGTGCCGTTTCTATGTTGCCGATCTCCGAAGGTGCCGTATCTCCCGCATTTATTACCGTTACCGTCCCGTCAAGACCAACCGTCAGCTGAATAGCATCATTGGGAACGCTTATCTGCGGTTCAAGCAGATAACCATCTGAGTTAACTATATTGCCATCCCCATCCAGCTTAAAGCCGCCTGCACGGGTATAGGAGATTTCTCCATCGGGGGTGGTGATCTGAAAAAACCCATTGCCGTCAATAGCCAAATCAAGTTCATTCCCCGTCTGCTTATAATCTCCCTGGTTAAAATTTTTCGCGACAGAGGATACTTTAGCTCCGAGACCAACCTGATTTGACGTCGGGACCTCGGTATCTGCGGAAGATGCAGCACCTGCTATGGTTAAGTTTTGATACATCAAATCCTGGAAATCAACCCTGCTTCTCTTAAAACCACCTGTATTCACGTTGGCAAGATTGTTGGAAATGACATCGAGTTGTATTGCCTGCCCTTCCATTCCCGCCGCTGCTGTCCATAAAGCCCGTAATGACATCGCAACCTCCTTTCACCTTCACTGATTATGCTATACGGCACCCACATCTCTGGTTGCCATTGTGTCTATTTCGTCGAGGGATTGAATAACCTTCTGATAGGACTCACATGCCCGTGCAACATTAATCATCTTGATCATTTTTTGCACGATATTCACATTAGAGAGCTCTGTATGGTGCTGGTTTACCCCGCATTCTTCTGCCGTCAGCTCATTCTCCTTACCACCCCTATGCTCATACAGGTTATCACCCACCTTCCTTAACTGTGCGTACTCTGCAAAATCAACCACCCGCAAACTGTCATTCGGGATTCCATCCACGCTTATCGCACCATCCTGATCAATGTTTACCTCTGTTCCCTCTATCCTTATGTGTTCCTCTCCTTCTTTTCCTGTCAATTTCTCTTTCTCTTTTAGCTTGCGTTTTAAGGGGAACCCTCCTTCATTGAGGACAAGCTCTTTTTTTGCATTGAGTGAAAAGTTTCCCATGCGGGTATAGAGTTCTCCCTGGGGTGTATCCACTACGAAAAATCCCGGACCGTTGAGGGCTGCATCCAGTTGATTGCCGGTACGCCTCATCTGACCATTAGAATAATCAACCTTTACCTGGGACAAGCCGGGATAGCTCATGTTCATTTTTTGGTTCAGCATAAACCGTCTCACATCAGCGGGAGTTTCTATCGTCATGGACCGGGTTATCCCCGGATGGACGCCTTTAAAAGAAGGCTTGTCATCCTTGTACCCTATTGTATTTACATTAGTCAGATTATGGGAAAGAATTTCCAGTTCCCGCTCCTGGCATCTAAAGCCACTAACCGCATAATAAAGACCGCTACTCATACCTATTTTCCTCGCTATACATTTTTTTATTAAGTAGTAGCAAGTGCCATACCACCCCGGCCAGCAGGCACAATAATTTATAACCAATTGAAATAAGTGGATAAATTTTAGTCATACTCAACTTCCATTGACAGCTGCAGCTGATACCTCCATTTCAGTAGGAATTTGCTGCCTACCGACCCTGCAAGATGATATGAGTACGTGAAAATGATGAACATACTGTCATTGCACCCCAACTGTTGAAGGGGGGACGTCCCTAGAAAATGCAGCCCGCCCTGGGGCGACGTGGTTATAAAATGATGATGATCGGTTTATTTCAAGATCGAAGTATATTGGATGGTGTTGCGAAAGGGTCTGGGCCAGGGATTACGGAATAAAAAAGCTGGGGTGCTAGAGCCTTCACATTTTGGAATTCGGATTGCGGAATGAAAACTGGAGTGGTGGAGTACTGGAGTGTTGGAGTAGTGGAGTAATGCCTGTTTTTTTAATTTAGGCATTCTAGGCAATTTAGCTCATTTTAGGCATTTTCTTTTTTATATCTGTTGTTAAGCTGATAGATAAAGGAGAATATCTCCGCTACCACCTGATAGACAGCAGGGGGAATCTGTTCATCGAGGTCAACTTGGGAAAGCAACTGTACCAAATCAGGATCATCCTTGATGGGAATATTCTCTTTTTTAGCCAGTGCAATAATCTTTTCAGCAACAAAACCCTGTCCCTTTGCCGTCACGACAGGTGCTGCATGCTTGGACGGCTGGTACTGTAATGCTACTGCCCTTTTGATCGGTTTCTTTTTCTGTGTGCTCACGTACACTCCACTGTAGTAGAGGGGTTACGTCTACGTTTGACTCTTATTGAAAGGAGGAGTCAGGAGACAGAATTCAGAATGTAAAATCAATGGACGTTCAACATTGAACGTCCAATGTCGAACTTCCAATAAAAAACCTGCCTTGTTTTACAGTTTACATTCAACATTCGATGTTGGAAGTTGAATGTTCGACGTTCATATTTTTATCCTGCAACATGCTGTATTCTACATCATGCTACAATATCAACCAATCGCATTTCAAGGAGTGAAAAGCCTTCAAGGGGGAAGATCTTTTCACCTTCATTCCTTTTCACTGTACACGTCAGTTGCTCAATCGTATAGTCAAGCGAAGTAAGCCGATGAGAGAGCTCAGACAAGTTTTGTTCCACAAAACGGGCAATGGTGCTGTTTGCAACCTGAATGGTACACCTCATCTTCTTTTTAGCAACCTGTGTATCAATTCTGAGATCTCCCAAACTTTTCATGGTGAGCAGGAAAACAATGTGACAATCTTGAGAATCTCCTTTTCCTTTCTTGCTTTTTTGGTAACCAGAACGGACGTACAGTTCTGCATTTTTAATACCTTCCGGCAGGAGGATGGGAATCTGAAAAACCAGTTGCTGATCATTCTTTGAGGTCAGGTAGTTAACCAGCTGGTGAAGCTCAATCTTTTCCACCGATGAATTCACCGTCTGCAGTAGATTATGAATAGTACTTCTTAAGGAGACATCTCCACCCTTGTGCATTTTCCCTCCTGCCTCCTCGAGCTCCTGAGAGAGCTTCAGCAACAAACCCTTTAAATCTTTCTCAAGGATCTCCCTAAGCTGTTTGGGCATCACTTTGTGTAACAACAAAGCTTCCTTAATTCTCGATTCATAGAGCAGTCCTGAACGCTCAATAAACTCCTTAAGCTTTGCACCATCACCCACCTCATCTTTACTCAATGACAGAGACGAAAGAGAGGAACTCACTTTTTCCAGCACATTTTTGTCGACTACCATTTCGAGCTGGTACAGTTTCTCTTTGGTCAAAATCTTTGCAAGGCTTTCTGTCAGTTCACCCCAATCAATACGGGAAGGGAGCTGTGCTCTCAATAACGAGAGTGCTTTCTGCTCTGCAGATCCGTCCGTAACAAGATTCATCACCACACGCGGAGCGGTCTGCTCTATTTTTACCTGCATGTGCTGTCCAGGGGTAAGTTCAAGCATACTCTCCGCAACCACCTTAATCCCCTTAAAGTCGACGAGAAACTGATGATTACCGAGAGCCTCGAGAACCTTTCCCTCCAACAATTGTCCCGTCGTAAGACCAGCACTGAAGCCACTCTTTTCGGAAGGAGACAATACAAGTGTAAACTGTTTATTGAGTGCCGATTCCGTAATGATTCCTTCAATCATTTCGCTTTTCTTCCTTCATCACCGGGGAAGTACTATTCGTCTTTTAAAAGGCCTTCATGTAAGGCAGCCTATTTGTATCCCTACAAAAAAAGCAAGAAGAAAGAAAGGTGCCTTCCTCTTCCTGCTTTCCCCAACAACACAGCTCTTGAGCCGTCAGCTAGTGCCCCCGCAGATTCATAATCAGCTCAACTTCTCCCTGGGGCAAACCCACCTCTTGAGCAATTTCTCCTACAGGTATTCCTTTCTCAATTAAGCGAAGCGTCTTCTCATAACAGGCAACGCCCGACACTGCGCCATCTTTTTTTTCATCCTTCCCCGTGTTGACCGGGAAAGAAGGATCATATTTGCTTTTATAAAAATCAACGTACCCTTCCAGTGCTTCCCCCTTTTTTTCTATCTTTTCCCACAGATGTAACAAATCGAGGTGCTTCTTTTCCAGGTCCTCAGATTCCTCAACCAAACGGTCAAGTGTACGAAGCAGCATCTCTGTTTTTTCTTGTTCGTGCTTTGCCGCTCTCGTGCTTCTCTTCTCACGAAAGACATAGTAGAGAATAATACTACAGAGCAACACTTCTATAACCATCTGAGCAGCTAACCACACTCCAACAGCACCACTGGGCACTATCTTCCCCCCTCTCAACTATCTCTTAAATAATAAGATCCAGAATCTTACCCTGATCTATCTCCTCCACAGACTTTTTATGAGGTCTCTTGGTACCCTCTTCATCTTCATTAGCATGTGCGTTACGCTTCCTCTCCTGTTGTCTCCTTTTATCCTCTTCATGTATCGCAACCTGCTCGCTCTCTTTTGTATTCTGCACTTCTTGCCGCTTGTGATCTATCTCTTTCTGGAGTTGTAATGCTATCTGCTTCTTCTCTACATCGGCATGTTGTTGCTCAACTTGCTGAATCTTCTCTACAACCGAGGTTTGAAGTAAAATCTGTTGCATATCTACAGATCGTAACATGATACAACCCCACGAAAACGCATATACTGCAATTGATAAAAAGCCCTTCCTAAGCTACTTATCGACATAGGTGGGTTAAATCTTTAATCCACCTGTGGTGCTCCAAGCGTTTAACGCTTTCCACCACTTACGGCATAGGGAATGCTTATGGTGTAAAGAGTATCATGGGGTTTACTTATAATTTTCACTTCAGCGTTATACGGCTTCAACAATGCGTTGACCTGCGTCAGCCACATGCCATCAGAAGGCTGCACGGGCTCTTTCTCAGTTCTATCCCCGCCTTCTAACCCTGTATGGTGTATTTCAATGTAAAGGGCAGTATCATCATGCTTACTCTTAATGGTTAATTCCTTAACGTCTGAGCCATCAAGGGCTTCCATTACGTGATTCATAATATGGGTAAAGCTTTGGGAAAAATGATAATAGACTCCTTTTATAAAGGGTAGTGACTCACCCAGGAGGTATGTCTTTTTTATTTCATGTTTAAACATCATGTTAGCTTCCAAAAATTGAAGCTCCTCTTGTAGGAGCTGACTCAGATTGAGCATCTGAGGAGTATCTTCTTCTTCCTGGAGTCTCTTTTGCATCATATTTCGTATGATAGCCGAGATCTTAAGGGTATTGGCCACAATCACCTCAGCATCCCTTATGTTTTTATCCATTTTTGCGGTGAATGCATCACCTTCTGCTGCTTGAGCTGATTGCTCCTCCTTAATCCCTTTTAAGCGCTCTCCCAACATCTCGCCCCGTGCCATAACTGCAGAAAGGGGAGTATTAACATTATGGGCCAGACCATGCAAAAGGTCCCCGATTGTAGCAAGCCGGTACATCCAGGAAAGTTCCGGTTTTATTGTGCCTATAGCATCCTCCCTGAGAATACTGATGACGTGTCCAACCTTTTCATCGGCCCCCTTTAGGGGGTAACAATCCACGGTAAGGATATCTTCCCCTCTTCCCGCACGTAAGTAATCCTGGGAAGTCACACACGCTTCACCGGAGTTCACGACCTGTCTTAAGGGACAGGGAAACTCTGCACCGTCGCACGGTTCTTCCCTCTGCTGCAAGAGCTGGTAACAAAACTTCCCCGGTACACTTTCTCCCTCAACCCCAGCCAACCGGGCAACTCGAGGACTCGCATAGGATACTCTATAGTCAGGGCTGATAACCACTACCATCTCTTCGGGGCCATTGGTAATCGTTTCTAAAAGGGGTGCTAATTTTTTCATAGTTCTCACACAGTCTCTGCATTAATGTTACTGGTTATGTACCGTACCCGGCAAACAATGCGCTTCTTTGCTGAGCTCCCTCAATCATTATTTTATAAATGGAAAATTATACACCACCTGCAGTAATTATGAAAGTACTTTCCCGGCACTACGAGGAGGAGTGCCCTCCGCTTCTATAATCCCAGAATTTGCAGTAGCAATCTACTGCTGCTTGTCCGGTTCATGACTTGGAGGCGCAGCCAAAAGTCATGTATAATAATATCAAATTAATCTTCCGGAAAGCACATTAGTGCTTTCAAATCCTTGCTGCAACGATTGTTTCACGATTTTGCTCCTCAACATATCTATGGATATGCTTTCGTTGCTAAATCGTTCCAACTGCTCGTTTCGCTGCGGTTGTCTGCGCCTCGCTACGACAACTACTGCAAAATCTGGGATTATCGTGCCTTGAAAAAACGGCTGTTCGTTCCCCCCTTATCAATTTTAATTTCAATGCGATGGGCACATTTGGGACACCACCCGATATAGGCCGCCTTATTCCTGCTAATATAAATCCGGGCGTAGACATCACAGCACTCAAACAAAACTCCTATATACTTTCTTCTCGAAGGCGGGAAACTCACTTTTTCTTCCGTACCTCTCAGCTATCTGTTTTTTTTCGATACGGCATAAAGTAATCTACCCTGTTATGCATGATACTGCATATCTCATAGGAGCACTGCATTGGTAAAACGTATCCCCTGGACCAGATCTTTTCCCAGGAAGTGATTAACCGATGTTCTCATCCTATCCATCAATGCCTTTTTGCCATGGGGGTACTCAATGTCCTTAGGGACGGCTGATAGTAACGTTTGCAAGAGCGTTCCCCGTATCTGCTCCATCTGCTTAACAACTACCTGGGAAGATCCCTCACCGGATAATTCTAAGGATATGGTTACACGCAAAAACTTTTCCACGCCCGCCTGTGCCTTAAGTGGCACAAAAAAGGGGTTGAGTTGGTAAAGGGGGCGTTGTGCACGGTCCAGAGTCGCTTCCTGTTCACCATCAATGGTGCCATAGCGTGCCCAGATGAACATGCCTCCACCGATGACTATTACAATGAGCAGCACCGCGAGTGTAATCAGGAGGTACTCCCCCGTGCTCATTGTGCTCTTTTTACCTGCTTCCTCCTGACCAGCCGCTGCACTTATTTCTTCCGTACTTTCCGGGGAGGCTTGTTTGTCAAGCGCCTCACGTTTATCTTCTTCCTGGCCTCCCCCCGTACTTGACTTTGTCTCTAGTTCTTTACTTTCTGTATCCGCCATACGTGTCCTCTCCGCCCTGCAGTCCGGGTTATTTACTTCTCAAAGTGTTAATCCGCACCCGCAATCGCAGAATAGCCTTAGTATGAATTTGCGAAACCCGTGATTCTGTGAGATCCAGGACCTCACCAATCTCTTTCATGGTAAGTTCATCATAATAGTACAGTGAAATTACCTGTTTTTCTTTTTCCGGCAGATCATCAATCGCGTTCGCAATGCCATCCTTAAGCTCGCCTAAACCCAAAATGCCAAAGGCATCTTGGGATTTCGGATCAACGAGACAACTCAAAATATCCCTGCGCTTATCATCATGATCCACCATCACATCCAGGCTGATAAGTGGTGCACCTGCTGAGTGTTTAAGCAGTTTATAAAATTCCTCCATTTGCACACCCAGGAGCTCTGCAATCTCTTCGTCTTTCGCAGGCCTGCCCAGCTGCTGTTCCAGTTCATGATAGGCACCCACTAACTTATTAATAACTTTACGGATAGAGCGGGGAATCCAATCCATTGCTCGCAATTCATCAAGGATTGCGCCCTTAATACGAATCTCTGCATAGGTCTTAAACTTAACCTCCTTGGACGGATCAAACTTTTCTATAGCATCAATCA
>CALJBY010000239.1 GCA_938024025.1 uncultured bacterium | reverse complement strand
TTACGCCATGAGTGTAATCATAGGCAGGGCATTACCTGACATACGAGATGGTCTCAAGCCTGCCCATCGAAGAGTACTCTATGCCATGTATGATCTGGGCAATTTCTTCAATAAACCCTATAAAAAATCGGCACGTATCGTGGGTGATGTTATCGGTAAATATCATCCCCATGGAGATGCAGCAGTTTACGAAACCATTGTCCGCATGGCCCAGAGTTTTTCCCTTCGATATCCATTAGTTGACGGTCAAGGCAACTTCGGTTCACAGTATGGTGATCCTGCAGCAGCAATGCGGTATACAGAGGTGCGCACGTCTGAAGTTGCCGGGGAACTCCTTGCTGATATCGAAAAGGAAACGGTTGACTTTCTCCCCAATTATGACGGGACCCTGCAGGAGCCATCAATACTGCCCGCCAAAATTCCCAACCTGCTTATTAATGGTTCTTCAGGTATCGCCGTGGGGATGGCAACCAATATCCCTCCTCACAACCTGAAAGAGGTTATCGATGGAATCATTGCCCACATGAAAAACCCCGCTATCAGTGTAGATGAATTGCTCTCGATTATTCCTGGACCCGATTTCCCAACATCCGGTCTTATCCATGGTCGTGAGGGGATTCGAGCGGCATATCGAACAGGCAGGGGCACCCTTCAGGTGAGGGCACGCGCTTTCATTGAAAAAACGGGGAAGGGTGATAAGGAATGTATTATTGTTTCCGAACTGCCCTACCAGGTCAACAAGGCACGGTTAATAGAAAAAATTGCCGAGCTTGCTCAAGAAAAGAAAATTGACGGTATTGCAGACCTGCGGGATGAATCAGACCGTGAAGGGATACGCATCGTCATTGAACTAAAAAGGGATAAGATCGCAGAGGTGATTTTGAATCAACTGTATCAACGTACTCAAATGCAGGTTACCTTTGGTATCATCATGCTTGCGCTGGTCGACAACCAACCACGGATTCTCACCCTAAGCGATCACTTGAAGCACTTTGTTGAGTATCGGAAAGTTGTGATATTACGAAGAACTGCCTTTGAATTGAAAAAGGCGGAACACCAGGCACATATCCTCGAGGGACTCATAATTGCCCTCAGTAACCTGGATAAGATTATTGCCCTTATACGATCGTCTGCCAATCCGGCTGCTGCGAAAAAAGGACTGATCACACAGTTTAAACTTTCTGAGATACAGGCGCAAGCCATCCTGGAAATGAGGCTGCAGCGTTTGACCGCCCTGGAACGAGAGAAGATTGAAGAAGAATACCAGGAGCTAAAAAAGCTCATAAAGAAACTTAAAGAAATACTGGAGAAAGAAGAACTCGTCAAAGAAATCATTGTTGAAGAACTCTCTAAGATCCGTGAGAAATACGGAGATGCGAGAAGAACCGAAATCGTTGACAGGGAAGCGGCGATTAATCTTGAAGACATGATTGTAGAAGAGGATATGGTGGTCACCATTTCACACAATGGCTACATTAAGCGTAACCCCATAAGTCTCTATCGAAGTCAGCGTCGGGGAGGAAAGGGAGTAACCGGGATGACAACCCGGCAGGAAGACTTTGTAGAGCATCTCTTTGTGGCCTCCACCCACAGTCATATACTCTTCTTCACCAACACGGGAAAAGTATTCTGGCAAAAGGTCTATGATCTTCCACAGGCAGGGAGAGCCGCCATGGGAAAAGCCATTGTCAACCTGCTTAACCTGCATGCTGAAGAAAAAATCGCTGCAATACTTGCAGTAAGAGAGTTCGAAGAGGGAAAGCATATCGTAATGGCAACCCGGAAAGGGCTGATCAAAAAGACTCCGCTTATGGCATACAGCAGACCCCGCGCAGGCGGTATTATTGCCCTAAGCATTGATAAGGACGATGAATTGATCGCTGCACGCGTAACAGATGGAACGCAGGAATTACTTTTGGGCGCCCGGAAAGGCAAGGCAATACGGTTCAAGGAAACTGAGGCCAGACCCATGGGAAGAACCGCCCGGGGTGTACGGGGCATGTCGGTTGGTAAAGACGACGAAATTATCGGTATGGAATCCATTGGTGAAGGTGCAACCATGCTGACCGTTACAGAAAATGGATTCGGCAAAAGGACAAATACCTCAGAGTACCGCATACAGGGAAGAGGGGGACGGGGAATTATTACCATAAGGACTAGTGAACGGAATGGGGATGTAATTGGCATGAAGCAGGTTACCGATCAGGATGATGTAATGCTCATAACCGATCACGGGAAAATCATACGCATGAAAATTAAAGGCATTTCTGTAATTGGACGGAACACGCAGGGTGTAAAGCTGATTAATGTGGACAAGGGAGAAAAGGTAGTTGGAATCGCACGGCTAGCGGAAAAGGAGTAATACGCAATCCAAAAGGTTGTTGAGTAGCAGTTTTTTAGATGCGTGAAACAGGACATACTGATTATATCATCTTTCGTGCTTCGGATTTCGAATGTGTAGTCAAATATATCTGCCTTACTGGTGCACCTTTAGAAATGATTTTCTTTTTTTCTTATTGTATAAAGTGTCTCTTCATATCATAGTGTTACTGGAGTAGAGGAAAAGAGGGTTAGACCTTTGCAAATCGGAGTTATTGGTGCGGGCAGTTGGGGAACTACTTTAGCAAACCTTCTCGCAAAGAAAGGGTTGAACATAACCCTTTGGGCCTATGAAGAAGAACTCATTACGTCTTTAGCGGCCACACAGGAAAACACCCTGTACCTTCCCGGGATAAAACTTTCTTCCACAATAGTCCCTACCGGTTCTCTTAAGGATGTTTGCCAGGGTAAGGACCTTATCCTCATCGTAACCCCTTCCCAAGTAGTACGGCACATCATGCAGCAAATTCTTCCCTACCTTTCCCCGCAGCAGATACTGATAAACGCCAGTAAGGGTATTGAGAACAAGACGCTGCTTACCATGTCAGAAGTGGTACGGGAAGTTCTTCTCCTTAACGATGACCAACGCCTTGCGGTCCTTTCAGGACCGAGCTTTGCCCGGGAGGTAAGCAAAGAAATACCCACTGCGGTTACGATTGCCTCAAAAAACCTGGACCTTGGACAACAGTTACAGCAGATATTTTCCACTCCCTACTTCCGCGTGTACACCAACCCCGATGTTACGGGTGTTGAGTTGGGAGGAGCACTTAAAAATGTAATAGCCATTGCTGCAGGTATATCGGATGGTTTATCCTTTGGCAACAACACCCGGGCTGCCCTGATTACGAGAGGTGTAGCTGAAATATCCCGACTCGCTTTGCACCGGGGAGCAGATCCCCTAACACTCTCCGGCCTCTCCGGACTGGGGGATCTTGTGCTAACCTGCACAGGAGAATTGAGTCGTAACAGAACGGTAGGCATTAAGCTCGGACAGGGAATGGTTTTAAGTCAGATTCTCAAGGAGATGAGGATGGTTGCTGAAGGTATTAAAACTGCCGAATCCGCTTTTGATCTGAGCAGAAAAATGAAAGTTACCATGCCTATTACGGAGCAGGTCTACTACATTTTATACCAGAATAAAAATCCCCGGGATGCAGTGAACGAACTTATGACAAGAGACTTAAAAGTAGAATAGTGTATGGGGAGGCAGCTTATAAAAACGGAAGTGTTGGAACCGACACATTTCGGATTTTGGATTT
>CALJBY010000238.1 GCA_938024025.1 uncultured bacterium | reverse complement strand
AGATAGACTGAACGGTAATATTCGATCCATGCCTTTGAAGGGTTTTTTTCTTTGCTCTTTCCCTGCAGGTGATAGACTTTGATGTGAGGAAGATGGTAGATTCTCCACCCCGCCCGGTGCATGCGGAAACACCAGTCAGTTTCTTCCATAAAGAAAAAATAATCTTCATCCAGTGGTCCCACCACCTCAATGGCTTCAGCACGCACGAGCATACAGGCCCCTATTACCGAGTCTACTGCCATGGGCTCACGGTATTCTTTTTTCTTGCTGGGGTACTTGTTGGGGAAGAGGATTTTCAAAAGGGTTTTATTCAAGAGTTCTGTTGCCAAGGTGGGAAAGTTGTCAAAGGAATTCTGCTTGCTTCCATCCTGATTGAGATACTGCCCGGCAGCGATAGCCGCCTCAGGAGTTGTATCCATAAAGGCGACAAGGTTGTCGAGGGCCCCCTCAGTAAGCAGGGCGTCAGAGTTTAAGAAGAGCACATAGCGTCCTGTGGTACTCGCAAGTGCCTGATTGTTCGCTTTGGCAAAGCCCCTGTTCCCGGTGTTCTGGATAAGTGTTACCTGGGGAAAACGCTCCTGTACTACCTGTCCGCTTCCATCATGGGAGCCATTGTCTACCACAATGGTTTCGATAGAGAGTCCGGCAGTGGTCGCGTACACGGAAGTGAGACAATTAAGCAGAAGTTCTCGGGTGTTCCAGTTGACTATGATAATTGAAATGTCCATCGTGCTCTCATAAAAACAGGTAACTCGTTATCATGTGCATCACCGGCTCCTGAAATGCTATACTAATTTTAAGTGCGTGTAAATTAAAAATATTCCCATAGGGTCTTGCGGAGGATGTCTTTGTGAGGAGGGTGGATGATGAACACGGTAGCCGTAAAAGGATGGCCACTATACCTTATTCGCGTGTGCTTGCACAAGAGAGAGATAATTCCTTTTGTGCCTTACGGGGGGGAGATTCCTCGTCCCGGTGCAGCATCTTGCGATCACCCGATTTGTTATTCCCCTGCGCACGGTAGGACTTTGCACCGGTATGCTGTAATAGCTCCGCGTTATTTATCCACGGGGTCAGGCAACAGCAGGCAGGAAAGAGAAGTGAACAGGTAACGGTGCTGGCGAGCAAAAGTCTCACGAGTGAGGTATTCATGTGGGTCCTTTCTTTTGTAACTTCTTTGCTGAAATAAAAGGGGGCACAACCGGGAGCCACCAGGTAACTATAATAAGAACGTGTCATGATGTCAATGAAAACACCCTCGTTTTTTGTGAGGGATCTTCTATCGTGGCCTGTAAAAGCACTGGCAATAGTAGGGTGAGTAGTATATAGTATAATGCCAGAAAAAGATGAGAACTAATCGAAGAAGGTATGCGAGCCTTTACCGGTCCTGTGCTTCCCTGAGGAACTGAAGGGCACGTATAGGGAATGGAGTGATAGTTTTATGCCGGAAATAAGCAGAGAAGATAGGGAGAGACGTTTCAAGCCCTTTGAAGAACGGATGAGAAGAGCTATGCTCGATACGCTGGTCATTACTACTTTTCGCCACTACTACTACCAGCTTTTAGCGGGGAGAACAGGGTTGATTGACCGTTTACAGATTGATCCGATTGACGGGATTCCTGATCTGGAACAGCTGGAAGACTACTCTCTGGCTGGTCAGTCTGCCCTGGGGAGGACTGTCGTCGTAAAACTTAACGGCGGACTGGGTACCGGCATGGGAATGGAGCAAGCCAAATCTCTCCTTGAGGTCAAAAAGGGGCTGTCATTTCTGGATATTATTGCCCGGCAGGTGCTGCACGTTCGCAGCAGGTTTGATTGTAGAATGCCCCTCATTTTAATGAACAGTTTTTATACGCGTGCAGATTCACTTGCTGCGCTTGATAACTACCCCTCACTTAAAAGTACAGTTCCTTTAGATTTTGTGCAGCACAAAGTACCAAAGATTGATCAGCACGCTTTAGCCCCTGTTGACTGGCCTCACAATCCTGAACTGGAATGGTGTCCACCGGGACATGGTGACCTCTACACGGCCCTGGTCACTTCAGGTATGCTGGATGCCCTCTTAGCACAGGGTTTTGAATATGCTTTTGTCTCAAACGCGGATAATCTTGGGGCAGTAATGGATATCCAGATGCTGGGTTATTGTGCTTCACACAACGTTCCCTTTCTGATGGAAGTAGCGGATCGCACTGAAGCAGATAGAAAAGGTGGACATATCGCACGTATGAAATCGGGGAACCTTACCTTACGGGAACTGGCCCAGTGTCCCGTGGAGGAAGAAGAAGCGTTTCAAGATACTACCGTTTACAAGTACTTCAATACCAATACCCTCTGGGTTAATCTGATTGCTCTCAAGAAACTACTTGAAGATAACCATAACATGCTTCCCTTGCCATTGATCATAAACAGCAAGACGTTAGATCCCAGGGATACATCTTCCCCCCGGGTGTTTCACTTAGAAACCGCAATGGGTTCAGCTCTTTCAGTTTTCACTGGTGCCCAGGTGCTCAGGGTGCCGAGGTCCCGTTTTGCACCGGTTAAAGCCTGTGCAGATCTCCTGGGATTGTGGTCAGATGCATATATTTTGACGGGAGATGCACGTATTATACAGAATCCGAAAAGGACCTTGGGGCCAATTGTCATAGAACTTGATCCCCGCTACTATAAACTCCTGGATGAGATGAAGTCGCGCTTTGTCCATGGAGTACCATCACTCGTTGATTGTGAAAAACTGGTGGTAGCAGGTGATGTCCTCTTTGGAAGAAATGTGGTCATTAAGGGTACCGCTCATATCTCGACCACGGATGACTGTCAACATACTATTCCTGACGGAGCACACATCGAAGGTAGTATTGTTTTGGGATAGTGCCACCGGGGGAGTTCTAGTGACTATAGGGGGTCTTGAAATAGCGGTGGGTGAGATCGTAGGTTAGGGTGGGGCAGTGCTTTTTAATCAGTGCACTTAACAGCATTATATCCCTCTTTTTTTCATTTTCAGTAACCTGGTTTTTCATGGTAAAGGTCTCAATAGTGCTGAGGTAGAGGGAAGGCTTTTTTCCCGTTGTTGCCAGAACGGTAAAATTGCGTGCTGTCATGCTATCAGAAAATATGCCGAAATGGTGGAGCTTTTTCATAAGCATCACCAGTAACTCAAGCAGCAGGAAGATCTCTTTTTTATCCCGGGAAGCCGTGAGAAATGTTGACAGGTCCACCGCATGCTCTCTCTGGGGCATGAAAAGAAATCCTTCCTGATTACTTTTTACCCTCATGTCTATAAGTGCGTGGGGGATGTCAATAGGGAGGCCAGCGATTGCAAGGGTAGAGATGGTTGTCCAGAGCGTCCTGGCGGATATGGTTTGGGTATGGGGAATGTATCGTACCGCCTTAAGCGGTTGCTGTGTACCCTCGAAGTTAAGCCCTACAGTGATTTCTTCTCTCTGCTTTATTTCAGATGATGGAAGGCTTTTTGCCAAAAGATCAAATTTATGTATGATACCAAGAATGTCTTTAACGCTATAGCCCTTTTTGAAATATCCGGTAATGTTCGCTTCTTCATATTTCTCGTACAGGGCGTCTGTATAGACACTTGTTATCCTTCCCCGCGCGTAATCCTGCTTTAAGAGCTCTACGGTGCGTTTTTGAACAGCCCGTGCAAGAGCTGCTACCTGATCGTGATTACTCTGGTTGACGGTATAGGCCTGTAAAAATCTCCACCTGTCCGCAAGACTGATTTCCCTCCCGATACGGTTTAATTTAGCCAGGCAGGTTACCTCCTGATCAAATGACAAGGTATCTTTAAGGGTAATTTTCTCAAAATCGCTCAGGTAAATCATGATTTCCCCGTGGGCATCTTTTGTAAGGAGAAAATTATTCAGGGAGAAATCGGATTGGAGAACACCCGCTTGATGAGCTTTCCGTGCCACTTCGCCGAGCGCTTTGATTATCTTCCGCTTCTCAAGAAGATTGTGGAGTGATTTCCCCCCGGGATAGCCGATAAGGAAGTAAGCATTTAAAGCCTGGCATGCTTTGAGTTGGCTTAACACGACAAGGCTTTCTTTGACCATCCTGCCCGTCATCCTTTCACCTACTGCTACCGGCAGGGGAGTAAGGATCCCCCTTTGATCAATGCCACGTGCCGCCTTCAATTCCTGTAACGCTTTAGATGGCATAACAATCGTTTTAAGACGATGTAATAACTGTTTATTCTCATACCGTTTGATGAGAAATGATTCATCTTCCTGGCCGGCAGGTGGGGTGAAAAGCCAGAGGGATTTATGCTTCCCCTGCTTAAGGGATACAGCCTGCTTGAAAAACGTTTCTGAGGAGAGCTGGGCGATTACGTGCTCTTTTACAAGGGGATGGGCATCGTCCTTTACAAGCCATTGTACATTATTGACAGTGAGTCTGGTATACCCTTCAACGAGCATGGAACGTATCGCTTGGCAGTATTATTTGAATGCACTTACGGTGTAGTAAAATAGATTCTTTAGATTTGTGGGGTTAAGAGCAAGAGCGTGTCTAAGATGTCTCTTTCCCTCCTCCTTTTTCCCTCGGTTGAGAAAGTGCCTGCCCACATGCTGGTAGTTCTGGGCCAGCCGTTTTCGGTAGAGAGCCGATGGTATGGATTCCTTGAGATACTCTTTTTCCAACACTTTCAGCCGTATGAGTCTTCCGACAAGACTATCCGTACTGACCCCGTGGGGATTATCCGTATAGACGGTCAGCGGGTCATTGATAAATGAAATGGGATAGTGTTTGGCAATCCTCAGCCACAAATCGTATTCTTCACACTCGGTCAGTGATTCGTCAAAAAGCCCTACGGTAGTTAAACACTCTCTTGTGATCATGGCAGATGAGGTGCGGATGAAATTCGCCTTGAAGAGGTCAAGAAGCACCCAGCCTGATTTGCCGGGTCTGTTGTGTTTGCGGAACCTGCCGCTGGGATCGATAGAAGAACAGCGGGTCGCAATCATACCGCACTGAGGATTTTCCCTGAAACCGTTTACCTGGTGCTCCAGCTTTTGAGGGAGCCAATAGTCATCTGAGTCAAGAAGAGCAATATAGTCTCCCCGGGCTTCCTCTATCCCCCTGTTCCTGCTCGGTGCGATGCCTCTGTTCTCCTGGTAAAAATAGCGGAGGCTATCCCGGTAGGGTTTGAGTACCTCCTTGGTGTCGTCACTGGAGCCGTCGTCTATAATAATAATTTCATAATCTTTATAGGTTTGCGCCAGCACTGAATCCAAGGCAATGGTGATGTACTCTCTGCGATTAAAGGTGGGTATAATGACACTTACCGTACACATGAGGAAGCCTTTGATGTGGTATAAAGAACGTCAGGAGTCATGGGTCAGAATACATGTTGCACGATGCTGGATTCAGGGTATGGATCTGATGATAAATGTTATTACTCTGATAACTTGGACATGCATCGTGTATCGTGCATCCTGTTTTCTTTCTTCGGGCTTACAGCAAGGTGTCATAGAGCAATTCAAGCCGTTTTGCCTGGGTAACGATATTGAAATCTGCTTCAATATGTTTTCGTCCTGCCCGTCCCATGGGTTCCCAAAGCTCTGGATGATTGATGAGATGCTCTAATCGTTCAGCAAGTCCATTGGTATCCTTTTCTGGAACCAAAAATCCGCTTTCTCCGTCAATAACCACTTCCGGTATATCACAGTGGAACGTAGATACGATGGGCATGCCATAGGCAGACATTTCTATCAGTGCAACAGGGGCGCCTCCTTCGGTCTCCCCGTCGGAAGGGTGGATGCTGGGAGAGAGAAAAATGTGATTGTTTTTAGCTTCTTCAATGAATGCAGGGTAGGGGAGAAAACCCAGATAGGTAACCTTGTGTGCTATATTGCAATTGGCGATGAGGGTAGTTATCTCTTTTTTGTAGTTGACTTCCCGCTGGCTGCGTCCTGCGTCACCGACAAGTGTCACCGCAACATGCTTATAGTGGTGAGCGAGCTTAGCGAATGCCTCCAGTGCATAGGTTATACCTTTCTTTTCCCGAAAGGTTCCTGCGATCAGAATCTTTACCGTAGGCTGGTCGTTGAGTATTCTCGGGATAAATGGTATTTTTTCAAGATCAACACCGAGGTGCTGAACGGTCACCTTATCATCAGGACAACCAAGCGCTAAAAGGGTTTTTTTCATGTAGTGTCCTTCAGCGAGTATGAGGTCACCGTACTGGAAGAGATCCTTAAATCTTTCCTTCCAGCGTTCTTCTTGCGGGAGGGAAGAAACGTCATGACCATAGAACGTAGTGACCTGGGGAATATCTAACTTCCGCTTGAGGGCGAGATCAAAATATCCCCGGTTGCCGAAGTGAGAGTGAAGGATAGATGCCTGTTTCTTTTTGAGAAGATTAAGGAAGAAGGGGTACTGTAAACCGGTTACTTTACTATACTGCTTCTGAAAGAATCTGTTCGGTGCGCTAAGATCAGAGAGAGAATAGATGTCTTCGACGGGAAAGATATCGAGATTTCGCTTCTGGGTGGTAATAACCAGGGGTTGATACCGTTTGAGGTTGCTTATCTGTGAATAGATCCAACTGCCTGTCCTGAAGAGAAAGGACTTTACTGAGTGTGCAACTACCTTAGACATCCGTTTGACTCTTTCAATAATGCCTTTTTCCGGCTGGATACCGGGCAAGAGCTTTTCCTGCACACGCTACCGGTGTGTGCTATGCAATGCATAATCCGTGTTTCTGGCTCATCTGGAGTAATTATATAAAAAGTAGAGGGTATATAGCTACTATTTTTTTAATTGTCAATTGATTTCCCTGAACCCTGTCCGCAATTTTTTGATGCAGGTGGTTTCAAGGTACAGGGTGCGCGTTTTAGGGGTTTTCGACATTTTCGTATTTATAAAATATTTAAGAATTATATTTAAAGTTTTTTAATAATGGTACCGACTTAGTATGTATGTTGCGTTGAGTACATGAGAAAAATATCTTTATATATTTGCAGGATAACAATTCGCCATGATGTTCTTTGCACGTTAGCATGTACAAGAGGGTGTAAGAGATTGTTGCTTAAGAAGTAAGAACGGGATCTATGGTTAGCACTCCCGAAAGAGTGTTTAGTGTATAGGGGCTGTTAGATGGATAGATTTAAAACGTATTTGTATAATCATTTTGAGCAGGTTCTCATACTTGCCGTTTTGCTTTCAATTTTATTTGTTCATTACTCTGTCTATCAGAAGATGGCATTTTTAAATTTCTACTATCTCCCCGTTCTCTTGGCCGGTTTCTTTCTTGGTCGCAGAGCAGCTGTTTTGTTTGGTTTCTTTTGCATACTGCTGGTTCTTATTTTCTTTATTTCTGTTCCGCAGTTTTTCACCCCTGTCGAGGGGGAATTAAATACAGTGATGAGCCTTGTGCTGTGGGGATCATTTCTCATGTTAACGGGCTATATAACGGGAACTCTCTTTATGTATAAGGAGGCAAGTCTCCGGGATCTTAAGAATGCCTATTTGGGGGTCCTGGAAATCCTTTCCAAATACCTGGAGTCTGCTGATCGCTATACCAAAGGACATTCTGTGAGGGTTGCTGGTCTTGCTACCGAAATGGCCATTGCTATGGGGTTTTCACGGATGCAGGTTGAAAATATTAAGGCTGCGGCTCTGTTGCATGACATAGGTAAGGTTGATGTTAGTATGAATCTTATTAAAAAAGCTTCCAGTTTGAGTGAAGATGAGAAGAAGGCAATTGATACCCATTCAGAGAAAGGGGCGAAAATTCTCAGTAGCCTCGGTGGTGTGCTCAAAGAGGCAGTTCCAATAGTTTTGTCTCATCATAAAAGGTACAAGGATATCATTCAGGAAACTGAAGACGTGCGCTCCCGTGAAACCACAATCGGGGCATGCATTGTAGCCGTAGCTGACGCCTATGATGCAATCACTACTGATAGGCCGTACCGTGCAGGGAAAACCCCGCTGAAGGCTTTGGAGGAAATCGAAGAGGAATCGGGGCAGCAGTTCCACCCGGAGGTGGTAAAAGCCTTCAGGAAGATTTTTGAGACTAAGGCAATTGAGCAGGACGAGAATATTATCCCTTTTAACCTATGAGAGAGAAGAGCAGCAATGGATGCTTTTGAAAGTGATGAAAAGTCGGGAGTGGAAAGAAGGGAACACGAGCGGCATGCCATTCCTGCAGCGGTGACCTGTACGTTTTTTGAAGACGTTTTACGGGGGAAAGGTACCTTTCAGGGATTTATTCAGGATATCTCTTTAGGCGGCGTAGCCCTGGAAATCAGAGATGATTTCTTGACCGTAAAAGAGTCGCTGCTTTTGTACACCACCCTGGAAATGACGGTAGCGTTCAATCTTTCCGACGGGATACACCGGATGCATGTTTCAGGTATTATCAGGTGGTACAAGCGGGTCAAGAAGGGCGATAAGAGCTTTGTATATATTGGGATCAAGTTTCACAGTCTGGATGAGAAGAGCAAAGAGATCCTTGAACACTATTTATCCGTAGGTACAGGAGATACCAATCTCATCTGGAATCTATGGGATAACCTGTTAATCCAACCTTAAACAGTGAGAGCCCGATGACAGTACAAATGCAAGAGAACGTAGTTCGCACTAACCCCCCCGGAGAAGAAAAGAGTACTCCCCTCGTTCAAAAAATGTGGTCAATCGGTGGTGGAAAAGGAGGAACGGGGAAAAGTTTTGTTACCCTCAGTCTGGGTATTCGCATGGCGAGAATGGGGAAGAAGGTTGTAATTATTGATGCCGATCTGGGTGGAGCCAATATGCATACACTGCTGGGCATTAGATCTCCGGACCTTACCTTAAATGACTTTCTGGAAAAGAGAGCTGCTACCCTTAACCAGGTCTGTATTGGAACACCAATTGACAACCTTAATCTCATCAGTGGTGGGGATGATATTCTCAATCTTGCCAACCCAAAGTATAGTCAAAAAGAACGGATTATAAGGAATCTGAAAAAATTAGAGGCGGACTACATTTTTTTAGATTTGGGAGCGGGCACCTCCTTTAATATCCTGGACTTTTTTATCTATACTCCGGGAAAGATAATTGTTGTATCCCCTTTTCCCACCTCAGTTCAAAATGCTTATGGATTTATAAAAAGTGCTCTTTACCGACATTTGAGCCGATTATTTGCCAGGAATAATGAAATCCTCCGTTTGATTAAACGGTTAATTGATCCCGGAAGTGAGGAGAGGATAAATTCTACTGTCGAGTTGATTGCAGCGGTTGATAAACTGGATACAGCAAGTGCTGCTCTCATGCAGAAGGAAGTAGAAGCTTTCCAAATTAAGCTCATAGTAAATATGGCAAAATCTGATGAGAATAAGAAGGTTGGAGACATTATCAAAATAGTTGCAGACAAATATCTCGGTGTAGATGTTGAGGTGTTAAAAGCCATTCCTTTTGATGCGCTGGTGGAAAAATCTATTCTATTAACAAAACCTCTTCTCTTTAGCGATACGGGAAGTGAAGTTTCTGCGTCTCTTTATGAAATTGCTTCAGACATATTGAAAGCATAAGAGCGCTGTGATTGTTGTGTGCGGAGTGTGGTCCCTTGAACTATGGTGTCCTGGGTCGGTGTGTTTCCTGTAACTCTTGCAGGTGAACGTATACTTATAAATAATGATCCTACTCGTTAAGCACGGGTAGGATTTTTATATGGTCTCTCTGAAAAGTATAACATTCCAACTGTAAGTGTCATTCCTGCATTCTTGTACATTTTGCATGTATCTCCAACTTTTTTGCTTAATTCTGACACTACCATATTTAGTTGTCAGATCCTGCCCAGAGGTCTCCTTGACATTATGATAAAAGTCAGTTAAGTTTTTAATAAAAGGAATATACTATATATAACACGAAACTATAGGAGGAGGGAATTTATGGCGAGGTCACAAGTTCTATTTATTTTCCGAGGCGTATTGCTCGCAGGTTTCGCACTAGTTCTGGCGATCCCGGCGTGGGGACACGTGGCGTTGGACAATCCAAATGGAGATGAGGTCCTTGGAGTGGAATCTGTTTTCACCATCACATGGCACGTTGTAATTGCCCACGACCTGCAAAACTGGGATCTTTGGTACTCAACCGACAGCGGAACAAATTGGATCCCCATTGAGATGGATCTGCCGCCGGGAAACCCGGATGCCGGCAGCGTACATACCTATGATTGGACAGTCCCGGACACTCCCTCGGACCAAGCGCGAGTACGCGTAAGGATGGACAACAGCGGCACAGACTACTACGACGGGAGCAAAGCAGACTTCACCATAGCATCGGGGACCTGCCCCTTGAAGGTAATCTATGGTGAGTATTCAGATGAAACGGAACGCATGAGATATTTCCGAGATAACATTTTGAGAAAAACTCCAGCAGGGCAGGACATTATTAGGCTGTACTACCAGTGGAGTCCTTTGGTAATAAGGGCAATGGAGGAAGATGAAGGATTTAAGGAAGAAGTGAAGGAGCTAGTCGATGGGGTTTTGGAGATGATTGGGGGAGTAGAATAGATTTTCAGATTTGGCAAACATTTTAGAAGGCAGGGTTTTGACTCTGCCTTTTTCTTCGATAAGTCTACATATAGTATGTGGCTATTTCAAAAAAATGTGTCACATCCTACCATAAGGGACAACTCCCAGGAAACCGAAATTGTCAACACTACTGAACGAATCTTACAATAAATACTTGCCTGAAAACTACCTCCAATAATGGTATGCTTCAACTAGTTCTCATTTCTTTCGAAACGTTCATGTGCATCCGGTTTCAGCCCACCCGACAGCAACTGGTGTGATTCTGGAGTCTCACCCCGGATAGTTGGGATGGGTGATGTATATTTTTTCAACTATGAAAATCACGAACTCGGTTGACAGTTTTTTTAATTCGGGTAGTATTACTGTAAATGAAGTCGCAAGAAATGACAAAAACACAGAAAGATATTATAAGAAAACTGCATGTTTTAATGGTGGGTTTCACTCTTCCTAACGGCTGCAAAACATATGAAAAAGGAGTGGGGCATGAATAAAAGGCGTATGGCGAGAATTGTTTTAATCTCCATGCTGGGCATCCTGCTCATAACCGGCAGGGCCTTCACCGGTGAAGGTGATACTCGTCCTAATCAGGAGCACCCCGGCAAACATCCTGGTTATAAACATCACGGAGGGCAGCACAGGTTTAAAGATGCTGAAACATGGGCGAAAAGGTTTGAAGGACCGGAACGGGACGCGTGGCAGAAGCCTGGTGCGGTCATAAAAGCTCTGGATCTCAAGCGAGACACGCTCGTTGCGGATATCGGCTCTGCCACTGGTTATTTCCCGGTCCGGTTTGCCAGAGCTTTGCCGAAAGGCAGGGTCTACGGCATTGACATCGAAAAAAGCATGGTAGATTATCTCAACGAAAGGGCCGAACGTGAAGACTTGCCTAACCTTTCAAGTATCCTGGGAAAACCTGACAATCCTCAACTGCCGGAACCGGTTGACGTGGTTTTTATTTGCAACACCTATCATCATATTGAAGACCGACAGGTCTATTTTGAGAAACTGAAAAAAAACTTACGAGCCGGCGCCAAGCTGGTAATAGTTGATTTCATAAAAGGGAAACTTCCCATAGGACCACCGGACCAAATGAAACTGGCACCTGACGAAGTGAACTCTGAACTTTCCGCTCTAGAATATCACCTGGTTCAAAAGTTAGAAATGCTTCCGTATCAATATGTTCTTATCTTTCAGTTGGTAAAATAATTTGTGAAAATCTACATTTTAACTTTACAGTAATTCGAAGGTTGTTTCATTAGGGGGAGGCCTAACGAAGATGATCTGCTCGATGTTGATAATAAGGTTAGAGAAGTCTTGAAGGAAGTAGAGATCGCGAATGGATTATAAATCACAACCTGAGGAGATAATGATGGGAAAAATGATTGCATATTGTGGCATTGACTGCGGAAAGTGTGAAGCGTTTATTGCAAAAAAAGAAAACAATAATGAAATAAGGAAAAAATATGCAAAAGAGCTGTCAGAACGGTTCGATATAGAAGTTCTTCCTGAAACGGTTAACTGTGATGGTTGTCCTTCCTCTGGGGAACATATGGGTTACTGCAGTATGTGCAATATTCGGGACTGCTGCAATGATAAAGGAATTGAGAACTGTGCCTTCTGTGATGATTATGTTTGTGAAAAGCTCGAGAAAGTATACACGTTCATGCGTGATGTGATCGGGAAGATAAAGGATAAAGAAGCTGAGGCAAAAGTCACACTTGATGAAATAAGAAAAAATATGTGACTAAACAAACTGTAAAAGAGAGACTGACATGGGAAACAAAGGTGTCAGCGAAAGAGCTAGTCCAGGTTAAAAAAAATATGAGGTTGATCCCTTAGCCTGCTGACATGATTCAAATCATCATTTCATTGAATACCCCTAGATGTTGTACCTCCAATCTGCCCACTGAAAATCAACACTACTACCATAAACCTACTAACCAATAAGTCTCAAAAAATTACACATACCATATGTAACCTTCATAACCCCCAAAGTTCACCTTACTTAACAACACCTACACTCGGCTGTAGAACGGTTCAAGTGTCACTTACAAATGAGACTGTTGAAAAAGTCCAAATTTACATTTTTTTGAATTTTATGTATAGTCAAATCAATTCGTTGCAAATCCCAAATTGAGGGTTTTAGGGTTTTTCGGCAGTCTCAATGGTAATATAAACTCTTACCATTGGGTGTTGCCGTAGGTACTATTAACTAAAACATACAATTATGGGTTCTATCAAACACTTATCAAAATGGAGGTTTTATGTACAACGTACGGCTTTGGTTTGCGCGGATCATCGTGGCTTACGCGCTGCTGATCTTCACGTTTCTGGCGTATCTCTACATCTTCGAGCCACTGGAACACATCGCCAGCTTTGGCATCAGCGCATCCGGTGCACCAGAGTCTATCAATTTCCTGCGCGCGGGACCCGGTGCTTTGTTCTTGGGAATAGCCTTGTTCACTGCTTACGGACTGGCCCGGCCGGGAGGACTGTACATCTGTCTGTGGGTGCTAGTGGTTTTCAACGCCTGCGTGGTCGCCGTGCGGCTCTTCGGCATCGTAGTGGACGGTATTTCGCCCATGCAGCTGAGGGAACTGCGCAACGAGGGCCTGTCCTGGCTGCTATTTGTAGCCGCGCTGGTTACCTTCCCACGCCAGAAATGATGCCTTAAATCTGCTGCACTCAGCTGTCTGCAAAGGGTAGGCTTGTTGCGGAAAAAAAGGTGTGAAGAAAGGGATCAATAGCGCTTTGCAGTTCCCATAATTATTGTTATGCAAAGGGACTTTTCTACACTTACCCCATCAAAAAGCAAGTTCTTATCAAGAATGGTCCAAAATATGTTGAAAATCCAGTCTGGTAATGTTAGGACAGATAATAAAAAACCTTCAGAGGCAGCGTCAGTTATGATTCTTATCGCTAATGTTTACTTTTGATGACTGCTGGAATGGCTAGTGGATCTGGAGTTATGTTGACATACCGTAAAAGGGCCAAATGACACAGGCATTATCAGCGGAATGGTGTAAGGCATGAAGCAAATCTTGGATTTAGGAGGAAAAGATGAAGAAAGAAGTAACACCGGAATTCATGTGGCATCTGTACAGCGCGATTCTTACCTTTCAAATAGCTATTGTAACCACAGTTGATACTAAAGGAAGGGTGAATGCGGCCCCCTACGGACTTATACTCCCTTTTTGCTCAAATTCGGAAAAACCCCAGATGCTTCTCGGTGGCAATAATAAATGGCACACTTCACTTAATATAGAGGCTACAGGGGAGTTTGTCCTTAACTATGCACCTTATTCCCTTCTTAAAAAGGTGGTTGAAACCGGTCTTTTTTACTCTGAAGGAGTGAATGAAATTGAAAAGGCAGGCTTGACGCCGCTTCCGGCTCTTAAGGTAAA
>CALJBY010000237.1 GCA_938024025.1 uncultured bacterium | reverse complement strand
CAAGGGCACTTCCTCAGGATGACTACGTCATCCTGAGGGGCGCGAGCGATAGCGAAGCAATCTTATGGGATTGCTTTGTCGCTAGTGCTCCTCGCAATGACTACTTTCTTTAGTCGTTTACTATAATTATTTGATATCATGATTGGGGAGGAGTGATGTTGAATAAGTTAAACCATGCAGTTTGAGGAGGTCGGTAAAAACTGAATAAATGAGCTTGAAAAATAGTTGCGTTGGTGTTAGAAATGAACGTTATTCTACACTATAGGTGAGCGTAAGAGTTCTGTCCTGCTGGCTTGCTTTACACAGGGCCCTTTCCTTATTTTACTCACGGGTGTTATAATACCACTAATCTGGTAAAATTCAAATTTTTCTTCTCAGAAGTTTGATGATCCCGTAAAAAGCTATGTCAGACGACAAAGAAAAAAGTTTCAGATGCAAGGCGTGCAAATACGAAGGAATGAGGCGTACTTACTGGTACGCCGCAATGACTGAGGATGCAGCGCAACGCAGCAGATAAACTTTTTACGAAGTCGTCAAAGTTTTAACCTGTAATCTTTGGAGGCTTATCATGGAAAAACTCATACGGGTACATATGGATACCTTGACGGTAACCGAGGAAACGGCAGAGAGCTATAAAGGCCTGGGTGGAAGGGCGCTTACCTCTCATATAGTTGGAGCGGAAGTTCCACCCCTGTGTCATGCACTGGGCAGGAATAACAAGCTTATTTTTGCCCCCGGTCTTCTTGCGGGAACTAATGCTGCCAATTCCGGCAGAATATCGGCAGGAGCGAAAAGCCCCCTTACCGGCGGGATCAAAGAAAGCAACGCCGGCGGGACCGCAGGGCATAAACTGGGAAATCTCACTATAGCTGCTCTTGTTATTGAAGGAACCCCTTCGGAAGACACCCTGTACAAGCTTATTATAACCTCGAAAGGTGCAGAGATCCTTCCTGCCAATGACCTTGCCGGGCTCGGTAATTATGACACCGTGGCACAGCTTACTAAAGACTATGGGGACAGGGTATCCTTTATTACCATCGGGCAGGCCGGGGAAATGCTCCTTTCCGCTGCCAGTATTGCGGTGACCGATATGGAAAATCGTCCCACTCGTCACTGCGGCCGGGGTGGCTTGGGAGCGGTCATGGGTTCCAAGGGCCTCAAGGCTGTCATTGTGGATGATGCAGGTGTGCAACGACCGCCCATGGTTGACCAGGAAGGCTTTAAAAAGGCAGCCCAGAAGTTTGCCAAGGCACTCCTGGAACATCCCGTTACCAGTGAGGGACTGCCTACCTATGGAACAAATGTTCTCACTAACGTCATTAATGAATCCGGAGCACTCCCTACCAGGAACTTTTCACAGGGGCAGTTTGAAGGGGCTTCCGAGACCAGTGGTGAGACCCAGCATGACATCATCCTGAAGCGGGGAGGTAAGATAAAACATCCGTGTTTACCGGGCTGTGTCATTCAGTGTTCGCGGATCTATAATGATAAAGAAGGTAAGTATCTCACCAAAGGACCGGAATATGAAACGGTCTGGGCACATGGGGCGCACTGTGGCATTAATGACCTTGATGCCATTGCTCAGATGGATCGTCTCGAAGATGACTATGGACTCGATACCATTGAAACCGGTGTAACCATAGGGGTTGCCATGGAGGCAGGACTCTTACCGTTTGGTGACGCCAAAGGAGCAATTGAACTGGTGAAAGAAATAGGAAAGGGGAGTGTGTTGGGCCGGGTTCTGGGCAACGGGGCACTGATAACGGGAAGGGTGTACGGGGTTACGCGTGTGCCGGTTGTGAAAGGACAGGCGCTCCCCGCTTATGATCCCCGTGCCATTCAGGGGATAGGAGTTACCTATGCCACCTCTACTATGGGAGCAGATCACACAGCGGGATATACTACAGCCACAAACATTCTGGGTTGTGGCGGTAAGGTAGACCCCCTGAAACCTGAAGGACAGGTAGAGTTGTCGCGAAACCTCCAGATCGCAACCGCAGCAATTGACAGTACGGGGCTCTGCCTCTTTACCGCATTTTGTATTTTGGACAAGCCCGAAGCCTTTGAAGCTGTATACGAGATGCTTAATGCCCGTTATGGATTGCAGTTGACCGGAGATGATGTAACCGCTTTGGGGAAGACGATCTTACGGGTTGAAAGGGATTTTAACCAGGCTGCAGGATTTTCTGCGGCAGATGATCGGCTCCCCGAGTTTTTCACACAGGAAAAGGTCGCGCCGCATCAAGCGGTCTTTATGGTTTCTGATGACGAATTAGATACGCTATTCAACTTTTAAGAAAGCGTAATGAAGCCCCTTTTTCACTGCAAACTTTTGAATGCCCCTTTTGGAGATCCCGCTTTATACATAGAGACTCTCCATAAGAGACAAGCTCTTCTTTTTGATCTTGGTGATATACGCTCTTTGGGGGAGGCAAAGATTTTAAAGGTGTCCCATGTGTTTGTTTCTCATGCCCACATGGACCACTTTTTTGGATTTGATCATTTGCTTCGGGTGATACTTGGTCGTGATAAGCATCTCACCCTCTATGGCCCCCCGGGTATAACGTCACATGTTGCGGGGAAACTATCCGGGTACACCTGGAATCTGGTAAAGGATTATCCCCTTCGACTGAGAGTCGGAGAAATTCACGCGCACGTTATTCACTTTTCCTGTTTTGTGTGTTCTGAACAGTTCAGCGGTGAAGCGGAAGCATCGCTCCCCTTTGACGGGGCACTTGAAGAAAACCCGCACTTTACCGTAGCATCGGTTCAACTGGATCACAAGATACCAAGCCTGGCCTTCTCGCTCAAGGAACGTTTTCACATCAATGTCAATAAAGATGTACTCCGTAAACGGGGACTTCCGGTAGGACCATGGTTGAGAGTGCTTAAAGAGCATATATGGGAAGACAAACCGGAGGGGGATGTGGTAAGCATACCACTGGATGAGAAAGGAGAGCACGGGGTGCAGGAAGTAGCACTCGGTGAATTAAAAAAAGAGATTGTTACCGTCACACCGGGTCAGAAGATAGTGTATGTGGCTGACTGCTGCTATAGCCCGGATAATGTTGACAAGATAGTAACGCTGGCACGGGGTGCAGATATTTTTTTCTGTGAAGCGGCCTTTTTGGACCAGGATCGGGATAAAGCGAGGGCGAAAGATCACTTAACTGCCAGACAGGCGGGTATCATTGCCCGTGAGGCGGGGGTTAAGCAGTTAAACATATTTCATTTTTCTCCGCG
>CALJBY010000236.1 GCA_938024025.1 uncultured bacterium | reverse complement strand
TGAATACCCGATTCATGGGCGAAAGCGTTAGATCCCACAATTGCCTTATTAGGTTGCACCCGTACACCGGTAATCCGGGTAAGGAGCTTGCTCGTACTGTATATCTCCTGGGTTGTGATAGAAGTTTCGATCTGGCCATACTCCTTTCTGGTATAGAGAATCATCGCAATCTCTTCGAGAGAAGTATTGCCTGCCCGCTCTCCAATGCCGTTTATGGTGCATTCAACCTGACGCGCACCATTTAAAACGGCTGCGAGTGAGTTTGCTGTTGCCAACCCCAAGTCATTATGACAATGAACACTTATAACAGCTCTATCGATATTGGGAACAGTGCACTTTATGTAGCTGATTAACTCAGCAAATTCAACCGGAATTGTATAGCCAACGGTATCAGGTATATTAACGGTTGTGGCACCGGCCTCTATGGCGGCTTCCAGAACCTGACAGAGGTAATCGGGGTCACTTCTGGTCGCATCCATGGCGGAAAATTCTACATCATCAGTATAGGATTTAGCCTTGGTAACGGCAGCTGCTGCCATCTGAAGAACTTCCTCCCTGTTTTTGCGCAGCTGATGGGTTAAGTGGATATCAGAAGTTGATATGAACGTATGAATACGTGGATGGTGGGCGTGCTGTATGGCTTCCCAGGCCCGTTCTATGTCTTTATCATGGGCACGGGCGAGGCCAGCCACATGAGACTTTTTAAGTGATTGGGAGATCATACGCACGGCCTCAAAATCACCCTGGGACGCTACAGGGAAACCAGCTTCGATAATGTCAACACCAAGTTTTTCAAGTTGCTTGGCCAGCCTCACTTTTTCATTTATATTCATGCTAAAACCGGGAGATTGTTCTCCGTCGCGCAGGGTGGTGTCAAAAATTTTTACCCGTTCCACAGCATCCTCGTGAAAGACATAAAAAATAGTTTACCGGCAGGTGTCCCGCGCTGCCTGCGGGAAGCATCACTAATACTGTTCTGACTCTTCCAATATCTCTTTTTGCAATTTTTTCTTTCTCAGTTTCAAAAGAAAAGTAACGGGACCTGATAGGACATAAAGAGCGGCTCCAGCAAAGAGGAGAATTTCAGGTTCAGCGAGAAAGAGAATTAATAAGAGTATTAATGCAACCAGTACGTTGAAGGGTCTTCTTTTGCGAAAATCAACATCCTTAAAACTGTAGTACCGCAGGTTGCTTACCATGATCAAAGCCAGCACGGCGGTTATCACGGGAATAACAACCATTAGTGCTTCATCAAAATGAAAACTGCTAAAAAGAATCACCGTTGCAGCAAGCATCACCGCTGCGGGTGGGCTCGGCAACCCCTGGAAGTATTTGTTTTCACTAGAGCTCGTTTGCAGATTAAAGCGCGCCAATCTGAGCGCGACGCATATGATATACAGGAAGGCTGCAAGCCACCCCCATCTTCCGAAGGGTTGGAGCACCCAGGTATATACCAGGATGGCCGGTGCAGCCCCAAAACTTATCATGTCCACCAGTGAATCATAGTGCTCTCCAAATTTGCTCACTGAACGGGTTAGACGGGCAATCCTACCGTCAGCAGCATCAAAGAGAGCAGCAATGATAAGTGCCCATGAAGCGTGGATAAAATCCCCGCTAAGAGATTCAGTTATTGAGTAAAATCCGCAAAAAAGGCTCAGTGAGGTAAATATGCTCGGCAATATATAAATACCGCGCTTAATTTTCTTCCTCCCTTTTCCTCGTTTCATGAGCAGGACTCCCCCTATCTTTTTGTGGCGTGCTCTGGCATTGAAGGCTAGTAGGTTTTTCTACCGGCAACCCCTCTGGTAGATTTTGCTTTTTTCGTGGACGTTTCTTTAGGACGGAGAGCACGTGTAGCTTTTCCCGCCAACCACATCTCTGAATTTGCCATAACATTCAACTCTTTAGCTAACTGATCCTGATAATTTGGTTTACTGCAGGTGGTGAGTACCCTGCGGGTTTCGTCCCCTGCTTTTACCCGTCGGTAAATCTCGTTGAATACTGGCATCACTGCCTTTTTAAATTTTGGCTTCCAATCAAGAGCACCGCGCTGTGCCGTTGCCGAACAGTTCAGGTACATCCAGTCCATTCCGTTTTCAGCTACCAGTTTTATGAGACTCTGGGTCAGCTCTTCCACTGTTTCATTAAAGGCTTCACTGGGGCTATGACCATTTTTTCGAAATACTTCATATTGCGCTTCCATGATGCCTGCAAGGGCTCCCATGAGCACACCCCTTTCACCAGTTAAATCACTGTACACTTCGTGCTTGAAGGAGGTGGGAAAAAGATAGCCAGAACCAATGGCAATGCCCAGTGCAATACAGCGGTCACGTGCCCTTCCCGTAGCATCCTGCTCTATGGCAAAGCTGGAATTGATCCCTGCACCGGCGAGAAAGTTTCTCCGCAGTGATGTCCCCGATCCCTTGGGAGCAACCAGGAGCACATCAACTGTTTTGGGAGGAATTATACGTGTCTGGTTCTTATAGACAATAGAAAATCCATGGGAAAAATATAAGGCATCACCCGGGTTGAGATTCTTTTTAATGAGCGGCCATATGGTTTTCTGTGCAGCATCCGAGACAAGCATCTCCAGAATGGTACCACGCTTTGCAGCCTCTTCTATATCAAACAAATCTTTACCCGGTTTCCAGCCGTCCTTCACCGCACGATTCCAGTCCTTTTTAAATTTTTTTGATTGACCGATGATTACCTTAAAGCCATTTTCTTTCATATTCAGGGCCTGTGCTGGTCCCTGTACCCCATATCCTATAACTGCGATGGTTTCGTCCTTAAGCACCTTCCGTGCCTTTGTTATGGGGAATTCTTTGCGCGTAACCACGTTTTCTTTTACTCCACCAAAATTAATAACTGCCATAATACCGTGCCTCCTCTTAAAATGTTAAACTGCTCATATCATTTGATAAAACTATCTGCCTTTTCCGGCAGGTGCCGTGAAGGACCCGCCATGCCTGCCCCGTTCAATGCGAAGTATATTGAACCGGGGTAGGCGGGAATGAATCGGCACAATTCTACAATAATTAAATTTAAGTATAGGGTGCTTGGGAAGCATCACTTTTTAGGTTTTGTCCCTTTTGATGATTTTATTTTACTTCCTCTGGTAAGGGCAGCACAGCCGGTTTTGGCGATATCTTTAATGCCCATTGGCCGGAAGAGATCCAAAATGGCCTGCATCTTATTTTCGTCACCCGTAATTTCAACAGTGTAGCTTTCGGAACTTACGTCAACAACCTTCCCCCTGAATATATCGATAATACTTAAAACCTCTGAGCGTGTCTCTTCCGTAACGGTAACCTTGATTAAGGCCAGTTCTCTTCCTACGAACTGATTACTCTTATAATCGATAACTTTAATGACATTAATCAGCTTGTTTAGCTGTTTTGTTATCTGTTCTAAAATTTTATCATTACCAGTAGTAAGAATGGTCATTCGCGATACGTTTGGATCGAGTGTCTCAGCAACAGAAAGACTTTCTATATTAAACCCCCTGCCGCTGAAGAGTCCGGCAACTCGTGAAAGGACACCCGGCTTATTTTCAAGCAAGAGTGAAATGGTATGCTTCATCAGTATCCCTCAGATTATAAGAGTATCATATTATCTATTGATGCACCCGCTGGAACCATGGGATAAACGCCTTCTTCCGGATCAACAATAAAATCCATAATAACGGGTTTTTTTGACTGTAAAGCCTTTTTGATTGTTGGAATTACTTCACGCGGTTTAGTTGCGCGCAGTCCCAGTGCACCATAGGCCTCTGCTACTTTGACAAAATCCGGGGAGGTATCGAGCATGGTTGCTGAATAATTTTTCCCGTAGAAGAGTTCCTGCCACTGTCGAACCATTCCAAGATAATTATTGTTCAGTATGGCAATCTTTACCGGGAGGTCATACTGTACAGCAGTGGCCAATTCCTGTATGTTCATCTGGATGCTGCCATCTCCGGCAATATCGATAACCGTCTCTTTGGGAAATGCAATTTGAGCGCCGATAGCTGCAGGAAAGCCATATCCCATAGTGCCCAGTCCTCCTGATGTGAGAAGCTTTCTCGGTTTATCAAAAGTATAGTACTGTGCTGTCCACATCTGGTTTTGACCAACTTCGGTTGCAATAATGGCATTTCCCTTGGTGAGTGCATACAATTGCTCTACGACATATTGAGGTTTTATAGTATCCTTTTGTGTATATGCCAGACTGTGCTTCTCTTTCCATTTTTCAATCTGAGCAAACCACGCCTTGCGATTCGACTTCCACTGTGCTTGAGTAATTTTAGCATCGATGAGGGTATTGAAGGCTTTTAAAATATCTTTTGCATCGCCAACAATAGGAATATCAACGCGTACGTTCTTACTGATCGAAGTGGGATCGACATCAATGTGGATGATTTGTGCATGGGGAGCAAATTTAGTGATATCCCCGGTAACCCTATCATCAAAACGTGCACCAACAGCTATTAAAAGATCACAATTAGTAACAGCCATGTTTGCCCGATACGTTCCGTGCATACCTAACATGCCGAGAGAAAGCGGGTCAGTACCTGGAAAGCACCCGAGTCCCATAAGCGTGTTGGTAACCGGGACCTGGAGAGCATGGGCAAAGGTGGTCAGCTCCTTGGTAGCATCAGACAAGATAACACCGCCACCGGCATAAATAACAGGCTTTTTAGCAGTCAGGATTTCATTGAACGCACGCTGCACCTGTTTCGAATGACCGGATACTGTTGGATTGTATCCCTTCAAATCAATATGGTCGGGATAGGTAAACGGGGTTACTGCCTGAATCATGTCTTTTGGCAGGTCAATCAGTATCGGTCCATGTCGTCCGCTCCGTGCAATATGGAATGCCTCTTTTATGGTGGAAGCCAGCTCATCAACCGTTTTAACCAAATAGTTGTGCTTGGTGCAGGGGCGGGTAATACCGACAAT
>CALJBY010000235.1 GCA_938024025.1 uncultured bacterium | reverse complement strand
ACCAAGGCAGGTGCTATCATTGCTGAGGCAGGAGGCTTTCTATCCCACAGCTCGATTATCGCGCGAGAATATGAAATTCCTGCGATTGTCTCCGTTCAGGGCGCATGTCAGCTTAAGGATGGTACCCTGGTCACCGTCGATGGCTATCAGGGTGACATTACCATTCATCAAACTCCCTTTGATACACCAGTAAACAAGGGGTAATCGTTAAACGCTCGTGCAACTAATAAGTGGACACAGCTTATTGACAAGAAAGGAGTGAGTAAGATGTTAAAAATGAGAGTGGTCATCTTAGGATCTATTGCAGTCTGGTCTATTTTTAGCTGCTTCAAGACAATTGTTGTTGCTTCTGCGGATATCGATCTTCCTGGAAATGCTACCATCCTGATGAGTAAAACGGATAAAAGTTCTGATTCCATAATAGCACCCAAGGGGAGTAAAGCTATGGACGAGGCAAAAGAGTTGCTTGTTTTCGATTTTACTAAACCAGATGATCGTAATCAATGGAGACCTATAAATGATACGGTCATGGGTGGCATATCAGCCAGTCAACTGCAAACAACAAAGGAGGGATTTGCTCTCTTTACCGGTACTGTATCACTTGAAAATAATGGGGGATTTGCTTCACTTCAATCCAAACCGTCTGCCTACGATTTCATCGGCTATGAGGGGGTTGCCATTCGCATTAAAGGGGATGGAAAGCGATACAAATTTTCTTTAAAAAGTAATATATTTCTTGATTCTCCCCGGTATGAGGCTGCCTTTACTACCGATAAAGGGGTATGGGCCACGGTTACAATACCGTTTAACACACTGATTCCTACTTTCAGGGGAAGAGTGCTCACCAATGAGACACCCCTGGACATCAGTAAGGTCAATTCATTTAGTTTTCTGATATCCGATAAACAAGCGGGGCCCTTCCGCCTGGAGATTAATTGGGTTAAAGCATATTAGGTGGAAAGATTTACGAGGAGGAGAATGGTAACTAACCTCTAAAATATTTCTTCGCCTTCCACGTACCAGCATATGCAATGCCACCTCCATCCTTAATTACCTCTATTCAATGATGTTGCAGGGAAAGATAGTGGAAAAAACCATAAAGTTGGGAATCAGTTCATGTTTGCTCGGTAATAATGTCCGTTATGACGGTAGTCACACGCAGGATCGATACCTTACCGACACACTGAGCCACTATGTAGAGTATTTCCCGGTATGTCCGGAAGTAGAATGCGGGCTTGGTACCCCCCGGGAGTTCATGCATCTCGTGGGTTCTCCCGATGCACCGCGCCTGGTAACCGGGAAAACCGGTAAAGATTACACTGATCAGATGCTTTCATGGGCACGCAAACGGGTGGTAGAACTTGAGAGAGAAAAGCTCTGCGGTTTTATATTCAAGAAGAATTCACCGAGCAGTGGTATGGAACGGGTTAAGGTTTACGCAGCGAAAGGCGCACCGGTGAGAAAGGGTATCGGTATGTTCGCCAGGGTTTTTATGGAACATTTTCCCCTGTTGCCCGTTGAAGAAGAGGGGCGGCTCCACGATGTTGATCTCCGTGAAAACTTTATAGAACGTATCTTTACCCTCGAGCGATGGCGGGAACTCCTGGATGAAAAAATGAACCGGGCTCAGATAATAGATTTTCATACACGGCACAAACTCCTCATTCTTTCCCACAGTCAAAAGCACTATCGGTTGATGGGACAGTTGGTGGCACACGTGAAGGATGTATCTTTAAAAGATTTTTACACACGCTATGAAAGTCTTTTAATGGAAGGCCTTTCACTGACTGCCACTCCCAAAAAGCACGTTAATGTCCTACAGCATATGATGGGCTACTTCAAAACACAGCTCTCGCCAGATGAAAAACAGGAATTATTGGAAATCATTAAGCGGTACAGTGGTGGTTTAGTCCCTCTCATCGTCCCCCTTACACTCATTAATCACTATGTGAGAAAGTTTGACCAACCTTACCTTAAAGAGCAGTTCTATCTCAATCCCCACCCGATTGAACTACAATTGAGAAACCACGTCTAACACGCGTATGAGCTATAAGCAGTTCTTCCACTACCGTTTCATAAAAAATTGCGGTTTTACACAATGAATACTGCACGGATTCGAAGGCTTAATAAGAATGGTTTAGAGGGCTCCGGTCCTGTTCTATACTGGATGAGCAGGGACCAGCGTGCCAGTGATAACTGGGCCCTCATCTACGCCCAAAAAGTTGCCCTTCAGAAAAAAGTTCCCCTGCTGGTTGTTTTCTGCCTTGTTCCGGAATTCCTGGGTGCCACCATGAGGCAGTATGGATTCATGGTGAAAGGCTTACAGGAGCTGGAAAAAAGTTTACTGCAAAAAAATATTGCGTTTAAACTGCTCTGGGGCTCGCCTCAAAAAGAGCTCGTCAGGGTAATCAAAAAATACAAAACCGGCATTGTGGTTACTGATTTTGATCCTCTTCGCACAAAGAGACAGTGGAAAGAGGATGTGGGGAAAAGTGTTGCTATCCCCCTTTATGAAGTGGATGCCCACAATATCGTACCGTGCTGGGTAGCTTCACCTAAGCAGGAATATGGCGCCTATACCATCAGGCCAAAGATACAGCACCTCCTGCCGCTGTTTCTGGAAGAGTTCCCTCGAATGAAACGTCATCCCCATGCGCTTATAGCTGGGCCGGGATCAAACCAATGGGAAAGAGCGATAAAAACGCTTAAAGCAAATACTAAGATACCGGAGGTAGATTGGATTGTACCCGGTGAGCGAGCAGCGAGAAGAGCGTTAAAGCTTTTTGTAGAGAAAAAACTAGGTGCCTATGATACAACGAGGAACGATCCCACCCTCAATGGGCAGTCGAACCTGTCTCCCTACCTTCATTTCGGTCATCTTTCAGCGCAAAAGGTAGCACTGGCCGTTCAGGCATCTTCCCTGCCACAACGCGTGAAGGAATCTTTTCTGGAAGAGTTGATCATACGGCGTGAACTCTCTGATAATTTTTGCCTGTACACTACCCGCTACGACAGCTTTGACTCTTTTCCACAGTGGGCGCAAAAGACACTCAATGAGCATCGAAAAGATAAGAGATCCTACGTCTATACCCTGCATGCATTTGAAGGTGCCGATACACATGATTCCCTTTGGAATGCCGCGCAGATGGAAATGACAACAAAAGGGAAAATGCACGGCTACATGCGCATGTATTGGGCTAAAAAGATACTGGAATGGACACGATCTCCGGAAGAAGCGCTGGAGTATGCCATTTATCTCAACGATAAATACGAACTCGACGGAAGAGATCCCAATGGCTATGCTGGCATTGCCTGGAGTATAGGAGGAGTGCACGACAGGGCATGGGGAGCTCGTCCGATTTTCGGTAAAATACGTTACATGAGTCATAACGGGTGTAGATCAAAGTTCAAGGTTGCTAACTATATAGCCAACCACACTGCAGAACACATCTGCAGTTAGCTCGAGTGATCCAGGATTACTTACCTGTGCATTGATAACGCTTTTTTTTAATGGCACCTATGAATCTAGTCATTGTTCTTCTTGCTTCCTTAACAGGTTATTTCATTGGGGCAATTTCTTTTACCCGTATTGTCGGGCGTTATGTGCTCCCCGGGGAGGACGTCAGCAAAGCTGAGATTCCCATTAAGGGCAGTGATAAAAAATTTCAATTGAGTTCATTTGGAGCAACGAGCATTAGAGCAAAGGCCGGTCCAAAATACGGCTGCCTTACGAGCGGACTGGATATGGTTAAAGTTGCTCTGCCAACGCTTGCTTTCAGGCTCCTCTATCCAGAAATGAACTATTTCCTCATTACCGCCGCGGCAGGTATGGCAGGCCACAATTTTCCTGTCTATTATGGCTTCAAGGGCGGCCGTGGGATGTCCCCCTTATACGGCGGTCTTTTGGTGGTTGACTGGATGGCCATTCCGGTTGCAACCATTGTTGGCTTAAATATCGGTTTCTGGATTATTCGCTATGCTTTTCTAGCGTATTGTGGTGTAGTGCTGACGCTGATACCGTGGTTCTGGTTTCGCTTTGGTGACATGCCACATCTCATCTATGCTCTGTCAGTAAACCTTTTTTTCTGGCTTGCGAGCATCCCTGACCTCAGGTTGTATCGTGATTACAAACGTGCCGGGGAGTTTGAAAAAGGGGGGAACCGGTTTGCAGGGCTTGACAGTGAATTTACCCTTGGACCGCTAATGAAGGTGTTAAGACGTTTGGGCGGGATCAAGCATAGGGAGAAAACCGATTCCAGCTAGAGAGGGTTGTATAGATCACTAAACAAGAGAGGAGTTGAGT
>CALJBY010000234.1 GCA_938024025.1 uncultured bacterium | reverse complement strand
GGATAAGCAGAGCGGCGGCAGGTTAAAAAACCGCGCAGCACTCCCTCAGGGAAGGAATATCTGACGATGCCTCTGGAAAGTGCTTTTCAGCAGTACGTCGAAACAGTGTTCAAGGAGGTAAGAGACTGGTAGAGAAGGCACTGGGGGGCTTTACCTCACCTAAAAGGAAGGAAAAAGGGGAACGATCGAGCACTGATGAGGCACACAATGAAGAAACAGTTTATTAACGCGTATCCTTGGCGTTAACTTTCCCTTGTGCAAACAGGATTATCAACCCCACACCTGCCAGGAGTAAGTTTTCCAGAATCTTCGTAGGTATATACACCACACCGAAACCACAACCGCAATCATAGGAAAGGTCAAAAAACCCAACGCCGGTGGAAGACATAATAAGCCAGGCCCGATAGGCAATCGCAATGACAAAAATGGCATTTAAACTACTGAGTAAGACTGCCGTACCCCGGAGCCATAATCCCGAGAGGAAGCACAAGCCACAGACGATTTCAAGCCACGGTAAAATAACAGCAACCAGATTAAGCACCTGGTCAGGCAAGAGATGATACTCTCTAATCAATCGAGCAAATTCCAGGGGCATCCAGATCTTCTGAAGAGCTGCAAAGATAAGCACAGCTGCAACAAGCAACCTGCAACCCCACACGACCAGAGGATGTAAGAGCACTTTTCTTATCACTCGTTTATATACTCCATCCCTCTTGCAATGGGCATCTGACGACTCTTCCAGTCCTCAAAACCGCCTTTATAGACTAAAATAGACATATGCCCCAGGTTGAGGAGTTCGTTTGCCAAAAATTCGCTGTCCTCACAGTGGGTATCACTGCAATAGGTTAATAGTAACGGGGACGTTCGGAGGTGGTTTTCCAATTCCAGGTAATACTCGTTCATATTATAAAAAAACAGGAGGCGCGCACCAGGGATGTGCCCCTCTGCATAATCTTCCGGGTTTCTGGCATCAAGCACTATTCCTTCACGGTTCTCAACAAATCGGCAGGCCCGGTCAAAATCTACAAACTGAACAGGTTCTTCTTCCCCTGCCCCATTCAGTTCACTTGTCCGTGACCAGGGGTTGTCCAGGACATTTATACCATTGGGTGAAAATGTATTAAAAACCAACCCGCCCACAAATGAGATGCAAAGAATTGCAATAATTTCTTTTAGTATATTCATGGCATAAACGTGGTGTAGCATTGAGCACACATACGGGGAGAGCCGCCCCCAACAGCTGTTAAGCCTTCATCTCAGCAGCATGTGCACCAGGTAAAATGTTGCCATCTCCCGGGAAGCAACGATCCCTCCAGTGCTTGAAAATAACACATATGCAGTTTTTTGTAAATACGACAGGAAGACTAGGAGTCTTGATCTTCTTCCTGAGCTCTCACGAGCAAAACAGGCTTTGGAGAGCAATGCAACACTTTATCAGTGACGCTCCCGAGTGCCCAGCGAGACAAACCACCGCGTCCGTGAGTGGACATGGCAATAAAATCAATTTCCTTTTCGTCTGCAAAGGCACAGATCGCCTCTGCAGGGTCTCCTTTCCTGATGACAACCTCATAGTTAGTCGTCTGATCTTCCTGAAACCTGCTTTCCATCGAGGAGTAGTAATGCTTAATGTTTTTAGCAACTTGATCTTCTATGGTATGCACCTCTTTCTTCAGCACTGAAAAGCCTCCGGGAAGAGTAATAACAGAGAGAAACCAGACCTTGGCATTGAACAATTCAACGATAAATCGTGCCTGGGGAAAGATACTCTCGGCGAACAGGGAACCGTCAATGGGAATGAGCACATTCTTACAATGAACCTCCATCAGTTGTTCTCCGGTGCTCCGGTGTACGAGCAACGGAACAGGAGATGCCTGCATTACCTTAGATGTTACGCTCCCCAGTGCCCACCTTTTCACTCCTCCGTGACCATGTGTAGAGATCGCAATGAGATCAACACCCTTTTCTCTGGCAGTATCACAAATCACCTCGGGAACATTGCCTTCATGGACAGAAACGCTTGCCTCTAAACCCTTCTCCACCAGGTGTGTTTCTATAGTAAAGAGGTAATCAGAGGCTTCTTTATCCATTTTATCCCCCATTTCTCTCACGTGCACATGCTCGCTCGGCCACAAAAAGGGAACTACCCGCATCAGGATGACTGCAGCACCGGACTGTCGGGCAAGCATTTCCACATGGACGAGTATTTCTTCAGCGACGGCTGAACCGTCTAAGGGAACAAGTATCTTTTTCATCTTTACAACCTCCCGGATAGTGTCATAGAATTTTTGAGGGTTCGTGCCCGGTCAGACAGTGATAGCACGACTGCATCCTTTTTTTCAAATTATTTTTACTGTCTGCGCTTCACCAGTGGCTTTTCATCCCCCATAGCCCATGCCGTGCTTAAAACGTCCGCTTACTGTCAAGCAACATGGTTACGGGGCCATCATTTATCAAATGCACGTCCATCATCGCCTGGAATTCACCAGAGGCCACCGGAACTCTATGTTCGGCAGCTGACGCAATGAAATAGTCATAAAGCCTGCGCGCTTTTTCAGGAAAGGCCGCATCGGTAAAGGAAGGCCTCCGACCTTTGCGGCAATCGCCAAGCAGCGTGAACTGGGAAACCACCAGCAGTGATCCTTTAGTGTCGCAAAGGGAGAGATTGAATTTCCCTTCACTATCCTTAAAAATACGCAAGTCAAGGATCTTAGGAACCAGGTAGTCCGCATCATCTTCTTCATCTGAATGTGCTATCCCCAAAAACACCAGGAGCCCCTGACCGATTTCCCCAACGGTCCTGCCATTCACCAGCACCTGTGCTTCCCGTACTCTTTGAACCACAGCCCTCATAGATTTTCTCCAGGCTACCCTACCCCAGCACTATACAAATTCACGTATCCCCTCCACCGTGCAGTTCAAAACTACAATTGTTGTTGGTTCCGTAAAACATCAACGATCAGAC
>CALJBY010000233.1 GCA_938024025.1 uncultured bacterium | reverse complement strand
GAGTGGGATGGCCAATTCGACACCCAACAGGAATCCATATCGGGCCTGATCCCCGGTCTCATTCCGGGTGTTACAATCATGGTACTCATCACTGTTTTGCTCTTCAACGCGTTCCGGCCTCCACTGATTATTTTCCTGGTTATACCGTTCGCTGTCATCGGCATTACAGGGGGATTGCTGGGTACAGGGACTCCCTTTGGTTTCATGGCACTGCTCGGAGCGATGAGCCTTTCGGGGATGATGATCAAAAACGCAGTTGTGCTCTTAGACCAGATCAACCTGGAGCAGGCAGCAGGTAAAACCCCCTATCAGGCAGTGATAATCTCCGCCCAATCCCGTCTCAGACCGGTGGTCAACGCCGCTGCAACGACAATCTTCGGCATGGCACCCCTTCTGCAGGATTTATTCTGGTTCTCCATGGCTATTACCATCATGTTCGGCCTTGCATTCGGTACAGTCCTGACCATGGTGGTGGTACCGGTGCTCTATGCAACATTTTTCCGCATCCCATCACCCAAAGAGTAATGCTGCAAAACGTTTCTGCTTGTATGAACATACTAAGTTCTCCCAACCTTTAACCAAGGAGGTAAACCATGAAAGCAACAAGACGAAAATCAGAATCCTTTTTTAGATTATCGTTTATATGCTTACTAGCACTAGCGGTTAGTGCGCTGTGGTGGTCTCCTGCACCAGCAGTGGAAGAGGAACCGTTCGAGAACCCTCCTTATTTCCGGGCTTCCGATATTTTACCGAAAAACTTGCTCACCGGTCCCAACTGGGAACTTAAGGAAATGGTATTTAATGACGGCTACAACAACATCTATGACGTTCTCACTACCTATGATGATTTCACTATAGATAGTACCACTTTACTAAAAATACGGCTCCATGAACTGCAGGCACTCTACCGGATGGAAGAGGTTAAACGATCCAAAGTTTACCGTGATGCGCTAAAAGAAGCGGGCAAAGGACCATTTCGCTTTGCGAAAGGGCTCGTAACGAGTCCGATCAGCACAACTAAAGGTGTCGCAAGCGGTGTTGGATCATACTTCGGCAATGTAGGACATTCAGTCTTTGGTAATCCCAGTGAACGAGAGGAAGGGAAATTAAAAACAGCCATTATGTTTGCATCTGCTAAGCGAAAAGTTGCCTATGATTTTGGGGTTGATCCCTATTCCAGCTTCGAGCCTCTCCAGAGCCGGTTAAACGAAATTACCTGGGCAGCATACGGTGGTGGTATGACTGTAGCAGCAGCCCTCATGCCTATTCCGGGTCTGGCAGGAACAATCATTTCAGCCACGAACTTCTCTCAAAGCATGAGACAAACGATACGTGATAATGCACCCCGGGAGCTTAAAAAGTTAAATGCCAAGAAGCTTAAGGCAATGGGCGTTGACAAATCTCTTGCCAAAGCATTTCTTGAAAACCCGGAATTATCACCAACCAAGACAACCTATATGGTAGGATCACTGGAGTTACTGGAGGGTGTTGAAGACCGGTGGCTCTTTATTGTAAAAGCAACCGTGATACAGGAACCATCCGTAGGCCTCTACTTTCAGCGACAGGCAGAGCTTCTAGCCGGCTACCATACAAATGTTGCTCCCATAGCACGGATCGTAGAGTCTCGGGAATTCCCCTTTATTCAAACGAAAGAGGGGAAGGTACTAGGGATTTTTCCCATTGATCACCTTGCATGGATAAGGAGCATGGCAGATACGGTTGATATATCTGCTGATATGGCCCTTGAAGGAATACCCGATGTAACCGGTAAGGAGCTGTGGTTTGAGGGAACCGTCAGTGCTATGGCACGTAAAAATCTTGAGGCACGTGGATGGACGGTAAAGGAAAAGGTTGGAGATATCTTGTCATTAAAGTAACAATTATTCCCATAGTGTGTTGGCAGTTTTAAAAATGTTTGTTTCGGAAACAAGATGATTTACAGGTGATTTTGTAACTGCTCGCGGGCTTACGCCCGCGGCATTTGACTTTTTGAAGATTTATTTTTTAATCTTTGATTTTCTTCCGTCTACTTTCAACCATCAATGAAGAAAGAAACAATTTATGAATGAACTAAACTATATGCTTTATGACCTGGAGCCGGACTACACAAGACCTCTTTTCGAAGTACCACCTGCTGCCCGGGAGCAAATGTTCAACCGGTTACGATTTCTCTATGGCGAAGACGAGGCAGAAGCCACTATGCCCGAACTGGAGCGCCTCCTCAAGGTACACCACGCCCACAAACCCCAGGAGATGATAGAAGTAGAAAAACATTGTGATCCCAAAGAACGATTTACAGAAAAAGATATAATTCTTATTACCTATGGTGACCTGTTGCTTGGTGAAGGAAATTCTCCTTTAACTACACTGCATAACCTCGTTAATACGTACAACCCCGGTTCTTTAAACACTATCCACATACTCCCCTTCTTCCCTTACTCATCAGACAGGGGATTTTCCATCAAGGATTTTTCAAGTGTGGACCCGAGACTGGGTACCTGGGAAGATATCAGAAGAATGTCAAGTCAATACCAGCTCATGTTCGATGGCGTTTTAAACCACGCATCTTCTGAGAGCAAAATGTTTAAAGAATTTCTCAATGGCCATCAATTCTACAAAGATTTTTTCATTGCCTACAACTCTCCTGACGACCTGACACCTGAGCAACGGAGTAAAATTTTCAGACCGCGCACCTCCGATATCCTCACCAAATTTCAAACTATTGACGGTCCACGCTACGTCTGGACAACCTTCTCCCATGATCAAATAGATCTCAATTTCAGGAATCCGGCTGTCCTGATGAGAGTTATTGATGGTCTGCTCTTCTATGTGCGTCAGGGGGCAAATATTATTCGCCTGGATGCAGTTACCTATGTATGGGCAGATCCGGGAACGGAATGTGTCCACCTACCGGAGACCCATGAGGTGGTAAAACTGCTGCGTGATGTGATGGATACGATCGCCCCCGGTGTGGCCCTCGTCACGGAAACGAACGTTCCCCACGAAGACAACATTTCTTATTTTGGCAACGGTTACGACGAGGCCCACATGGTGTACAACTTTGCCTTACCTCCATTGGTGCTTTACACTTTTTACCGGGGAGATGTGACCGAACTTTCCAAATGGGCAAAAAATGTGAAGGAACCCTCGAAGGCTGCTACTTTCTTTAACATGCTCGATACACACGATGGCATCGGCCTCATGGGAGTGAAAGGAATCCTTTCAAAGGAAGATATCGATTTCATTGTACAGAGTGTGAAAGAACGTGGAGCCCTTATATCTTACAAGATGACTGAGCAACGCACAGAAGAACCCTATGAAATGAACTCAACCTGGTGGAGTGCCATTAATGGAGATGATTGCGATGAAGACATCGCATTTCAGGTCAAACGCTATATAGCTTCTCGGAGCATTGCCCTGGTTCTGCAGGGAGTACCCGCCACATATATCCATGGGGCAGTGGGAACCCCCAATGATCATAATCTCGCTAAAAAAACAGGTGTAAACCGTGATGTCAATCGGGGGACAATCGACAGTGCGGCGGTTGCCGAAGCATTTAAGGATCCCCGGTCTAAAAATGCTCTCCTCCGAAAAAACAACAGCAGATTGGGGTTAATCCGCATCAGCCAGCGTCCTTTCCACCCCCATGGAGGTCAGCGTATTTTAATGACATCCCCCGCCATCTTTACGGTTTTGAGAACATCTCCGGAGGGAGATCAGCATCTTTTAACTATGACTAACGTTACTAACGAGAAATGCACTATTGAGATACCTCTCTCGGAGCTTTCTCTTGAGGAAACACGCTGGTATGATCTGGTAAACGAAAAAGAGTGGGACGCAAAAAACAGCACCCTATCTATTACCTTACAGCCTTACGATGTCATGTGGCTTACGCCATTGAGTGAGTTTAAGGAAAGAGACTAAATAATTAACTACTCTTTCAATACATATTGCATCTTTTGTGTTGACCGAGTAAAAAAGGATTCCTTCTATTCAAAGAAACCTGCTTTTTCTTCGTTTTTAATTTCGCTCAATGGCTTGAGCCACATGATGTCGTAGGGTTGTAACGTAATGGATAGGGTGCTATTTTTCGTTTCCCATTCCTTTTCACTTGCCAGATCATACCAGCGTTTTTCATCAAGAGAGAGTTCAGAGAGGGGTATCTCAATAGTGCATTCCTCGTTAGTAACGTTAGTCATAGTTAAAACATGCTGATCTCCCTCTGGAGATGTCCTGAAAACCGTAAAGACAGCGGGCGATGTCATTAAAATACGCTGGCC
>CALJBY010000232.1 GCA_938024025.1 uncultured bacterium | reverse complement strand
AGCACCAACGCCACACGCCATTCTGCTCTCCAGGGAAATCTGACAGGGTAGCGCGTGCACACGAGCGATCTCTGATAGAGTTCGAAGCATGGGTAATGGTCCACAGCCAAAGAGCGTAAGAGGGATGCCTTCTAACGGAGGACACTTTGAAAAAAAGCCTCTAAGTAGATCTGTGACCAGTCCAGGAGTACCTGAACTGCCGTCTTCCGTGCTCACCCCAACCGTAGTTCCAAGTTTCTTAAAATCGTTATGACAAAGAACATCCTGAGCGGTCTTGCCACCGAGAAAAACGAAGACTTTTGGTGCTGTAGCACGGGTGCCTTTTTTTTCTTTCAGTGCTTGTGCTAAGGAGAAAAGCGGTGCAACACCAATGCCCCCTGCAATCAGGACAGCTGTTTTAAGAGTGTGCTCAAGATGAAATCCATTGCCGAGGGGACCGAAGAGATCGAGTGCTTCACCTCTCTGTTTTTCGGATAAGATGAGCGTGCCTTTACCTGCAATGTGATAGAGGACCTCAATGCAGGAAGGGGATTCGTGAAATAGAGCGCTCTTATTTGCGCCGCAGAGCCGGTGAATGGCAAAGGGGCGACGCAGGAGCGGGTCAAACAGGTCGGTTACTCTCACCATGACGAATTGCCCTGGTTTTGCTCTGACGGCTATTTCGGGACAAAAAACCCTCATCTTGTAATAGTCTGGTGTAATCTTCCGATTAAAGATGATGTGTGCCATTGACTGGGTGGTACCTCGCTCTTGTCGAGTGACGGAAAACTATTTAAAGAAAGGCTGCGATTTCATTTCGAGAAACATGACAATTGCATCCTCGTGTGTATCGCTGTAATATCCCTTTCTCAGGCCTATGGGCTCAAAGCCATAGCGTGTATAGAGTGCTTGTGCCTCGTGATTACATGCGCGCACTTCCAGAAAAGCCTTTTTCACTCCATTCTTAAAGGAAAAACCCAGGCAGTGTTCTAAAAGATTCGTTGCTACCCTGTTCCTCCTGAAATGAGGATGGCAGGCAAGATTAAGAATGTGCGCTTCGCCACACACAAACCATGTGCAGATGTACCCGAGTACTTTGTTTTGTTCCAGGTAAGGATGTCGTGCCAGGAAAATCTTTGAGTTCTGGGAGTGATATTCCTTCACAAAGAGGTTCTTCGACCACGGAGTAGGGAAGGAAAGATGTTCGATTTCTAGAATGTCATTTACATCAGCCAGTGTCATCTCAACGATTTCAAATGGTATTTTCAGTGGGGAATCATGATTCTCGCGATACACATTAACGTTCCTTTCTCTCCGCAACTTTTTTGTCCAGGACTTCGCCGGCTGAACGAATTTCCCGCTGACCACTTGATGTGAGCATGTTCACCAATTCATTGAGTGAAACCTTTGGACTGTTGCTTGCAGCCTCAATAACCATGGGAAGGTTAACCCCCGTTACGATTTCAATTTTTCCCCTGGTGAGCAACGATAGGCTAAGGTTAGAAGGTGTACCACCAAACATATCCACTATAATTATAACACCGTCTCCGTTGTCAACGGCTTTGACTGCTGCCAACAGTTTTTCTCGTGCCTGATCAGGATTATCATCGAGATTGATGGAGACAGCCATGAAATTATCAAGTGTGCTGCTGGTAATGATTTGAGTAACTTTGAGTAATTCTTCTGCGAGCTGCATATGCGCTACAATAATGACTCCTACCATAAAGCTACTCCTTTTTCTTAGGTTTTCCCAAGATCTCTGTGAATTACCCGTGCGAGATACTTTTTTTTCGAGAGAAGTTTTTCCAGACTATTGATTACTGCAACTGAGCGATGTGTACCACCGGTGCATCCGACGCCGATAGTAAGGTAGGTCTTTCCCTCTTGTTCATAGCACGGAATTAAAAAACTGATTAAATCAAAATATTTTTTTTGAAAATTTTTTGCATCAGCATTGTTCATTACATAACGGTAAACCTCATCATCATTTCCCGATAGATTGCGCAGCCCGCTGACGAAGAAAGGATTGGGTAGGAATCTGACATCCATCACCAGGTCTGCGTCATGGGGTATGCCGAACTTATAACCAAAGGAGGTAAGCACGATTGTCATCTTTCTCTTGTCGGAAAGGGTATGGAAGAGTTTGGTGATGAGGCTTCTTAATTGATGAATGCTCAGATTTGAGGTGTCAATTATTTCGCTGGCATGCATCCTTAAATCTGAGAGTGTAGCCCGTTCTTTCCGTATTCCTTCTGAAATGGTTTCTTTTTCCGCAAGGGGATGTTGACGCCGTGTTTCCTTGAAACGCCTTATCAGTATCTCATCACTCGATTCTAAAAAAAGTATTTTTATGTCCTGGCCTTTTTCTTTGAGCCCCTTGAAGATATCTGGATACTCTTTCAAGAAAGTCCTCTCCCGTACATCCATTACCATTGCAACTCTGGTAATTGCGCCAGATGAAACCTCGCACAGCTCTATAAACTTTGGCAGGAGGATCGGGGGTAAGTTGTCTATGCAGAAGAAGCCAAGATCTTCCAAGGCACGAATTGCAGTACTCTTGCCTGAGCCAGATAGCCCTGTAATGATTACGATTGATATATTTTGCATGCTATTAATCCAGAAAATTTCTCCCCGGAAGTGAGCAGGGAAAGACTATTGATGCAGAACACAGGTAAAGGGAACGTCCAGGATTGTATGAAGGCTGTTAATCCTACGAACTAATGTATGAGCTGACAGAAAAAGACTTCAGGTTAATTTTTCTCATCTTCCTGTATAATAAGCTGGAAAAGATCTTCCCTGGTTTTTGCTTTCATACAACTTTCCCTGAACGATTCATTGCGTGCTATACGGGAAATTCGTGCCAGTGCCTTCAGATGAGCTCCTGCAGAGCTTGCAGGTGCAACCAGAAGAAAGAAGAGGTGGCTCGGCTTTCCGTCCAAGGCACCAAAATCAACACCTCCGGTGCTTCTTCCAAACAGTGCTAACAGCTCATCAATATTTTTTAATTTTCCGTGGGGGATTGCTACGCCATCATTGATCCCTGTGCTTCCGAGCTTTTCCCTTTCGAGAAGAACTCGCAGCAGTTCTTCTCTGCCTACCCTCTTTTCATGGTGTGCAAGGTGCGACACCAATTCCTCTAAAACACTCTTTTTGGTTTTTGAGGTAAGATCAGCAATAATCAATTCGTGGTTTAGAATATCGGTAATTTTCATGGCACTGTTATAGCGGTATGGGGTTTGCCGGCAGGTGCCGAGAAAGCCCCGC
>CALJBY010000231.1 GCA_938024025.1 uncultured bacterium | reverse complement strand
CTGGAGAAGGAGTTACGGTTTGCCATACGGGAAGGCGGGAGAACGGTAGGTGCGGGAGTAATCTCAGAAGTACTGGAGTAATAAACGATACGATCGTGGGTAACCCTGTGACTATCTGCTTTAGAGGTGAAGGTGATGGCTGAACAGAAGATACGGATACGGTTAAAGGCATATGATCATAAGTTGCTTGATCAGTCAGCGGTAGAAATAGTTGATACGGTTAAGCGAACGGGCGCTAAGGTGGTAGGTCCCATCCCTTTACCTACGGTAATCAATAAATATTGTGTGTTGCGGTCTCCACATGTTGATAAAAAGTCACGAGAACAGTTTGAAATGAGAACACATAAGCGGTTGCTCGATATACTGGAACCCACGCAGCAAACGGTTGATGCGCTCATGCGTTTAGACCTGTCAGCAGGGGTTGATGTAGAGATCAAACTTTAAAAAACTGTACTGCCTCACGAAGGAGAAAACAGTAACGTGTCTCTTGGATTAATTGGACGAAAGCTGGGAATGGCGCAGATCTTTTCTGCAGAGGGGGATGTAATACCCATTACCGTGATAGAGGCTGGTCCCTGTTCAGTCGTTCAGATAAAAAACAAAGAAAAGGAGGGGTATAATGCCCTCCAGCTCGGATTTCTTCCTAAGAAGGAGAGTAAAGTAAAAAAACCCCAGCAAGGACACTTTAAAAAAGCTGGTACCGCTTCCTTTTCTGTTCTCAAAGAATTTACCGTAGACGATGTGGAGCCCTATCAGTTGGGGCAGGCGCTTAATGTTGAGATCTTTGAGGTCGGGCAAAAGGTCAGGATAACCGGTGTGAGCAAGGGTAAAGGGTTTGCCGGCGTAATGAAGCGGTGGGGTTTCGGGGGAGGACCTGCTGGCCATGGTTCAACAACGCACCGCCGTCCGGGTTCCATCGGAGCGAGTGCCTATCCCGCGCGGGTGTTTAAAGGGAAAAAAATGCCCGGGCACAAAGGTTCAGCAACAGTTACCGCCGAAGGCCTTGAGGTTGTAGATCGGCAGCCGGAAAAAAACCTGCTCTTTATCAAGGGGTCTGTTCCCGGTGGCAAGAATGGGATGATTATCATCAAGCCCTCACTAAAACAACTAACTGACAAACCGGTGAAGAAGTGAGCAGCTATTCAGTTACAGTACACAACACGAATAACGAAACAGTGGCGCAGCTCGACCTGGAAGAGAAGGTGTTTGGCTGCGAAGTTAAGCCCCACCTTTTTTACGAAGCGGTGAAGATGCAACTTGCCAGCAGAAGAACAGGCACGGCCTGTGCCAAAAATAGAGTAGATGTGCGTGGTGGTGGCAAAAAACCGTGGCGGCAAAAAGGTACAGGACGGGCACGGGTAGGTTCCATTAGGTCTCCCCTGTGGAAAGGCGGTGGTGTGACCTTCGGCCCTTCCCCCAGAGACCATTCCTATCGGTTGAACAAAAAAGTCAAGAAAGCTGCCCTCCGATCCGCATTAAGTGTGAAATTACAGGAGAACAAACTGCTTATTGTGGATAGCTTTAATCTCCCCGAGATTAAGACAAAAGCCTTCGTCGCCATACTGAAGGACCTCGCCATAGACAGTGCCTGTATCATAGACAGCGACAACAGTACGCTTGAAAAGTCAGCACACAATGTGCCGTTTGTCAAGGTATTGCGGCCTGAAGGTGTTAACGTCTATGATATTTTGAGATATGATAAACTGGTGATTACTAAAGCGTGCGTAGAAACCATAACGCGGTCATTGTCCTCATGAAAAATCGATACAGTGTTTTAAAAAAACCGCTCATTACAGAAAAAAGCAACATCATGAAAGAGGAATTAAACCAGATTGCTTTTGCGGTTGATCCAAGGGCTAATAAAATAGAGATTAAAGAGGCAGTAAAAAAACTCTTTAATGTTAAGGTTCTCAAAGTCCGTACCATCAATATGCTCGGTAAGAGGAAACGGCTGGGACGGTCTGAGGGCAAGAAGGCAGACTGGAAGAAAGCGGTCGTTACCTTAAAAGAGGGTGAACGCATAGATTTCTTTGAAGGAGTGTAGCACCCTGTACACGTTATTAATACTAACCTCATTCAATCAGTGTTCGTATGGCTAATAAACTTTTCAAACCAACATCTCCAGGTAGAAGATTCCAGGTCGGATCGAGTTTCGAGGAAGTGACGCGCTCAAAACCGGAGAAGAGCCTCCTGCGGCCGCTCCCGAAGACAGGGGGAAGGAATGTAAATGGTCGTATTACCTGCAGGCATCGGGGCGGGGGACATAAGCGGCAATTCCGTCTCATAGACTTTAAAAGGGATAAAAACGCGATTCCCGCTACAGTGGCAAGTATTGAGTATGATCCTAACCGCTCTGCGCGTATTGCGCTCCTGCACTACCGGGATGGAGCAAAGAGCTATATTCTGGCACCCGTGGGGTTGGGTCTCGGTGATGTTGTCCTTTCGGGTGAGAATGCAGAAATCAAACCGGGTAATGCCCTTCCCTTAAGGAATATCCCTGTCGGGACCGTAATCCACAATGTTGAGCTTAAACCAAAAAAGGGAGCGCAGCTGATAAGAAGTGCAGGAGCTTCCGGCCAGCTGATGGCTAAGGAAGGGAAGTATGCCCAGGTAAAATGTCCCTCAAATGAAGTGCGTATGGTGCTCCTTGATTGCTATGCTACCATAGGGCAGGTTTCCAATATCGACCATGAAAACAGATCCCTGGGTAAGGCCGGTAAAACCCGATGGCTGGGCAGGAGACCTAAAGTACGGGGAGTTGCCATGAATCCCGTTGATCATCCTTTAGGGGGGGGTGAAGGGAAATCATCAGGTGGTCGTCATCCCGTTACTCCCTGGGGGGTTCCTACCAAGGGCTTTAAAACGAGAGACAAGAACAAACCGAGCAATAAGTATATCGTGAGAAGGGCTGGCAAAAAGCGGTAAGGATTAATTCATACGTTAGGGTATAAAGGAAAACAAAATGCCTCGTTCGATAAAAAAGGGTCCCTATATTCAAGAAAGCCTTTGGAAAAAGGTAGTGACAGCAAATGAAACAAAGAGTCAAAAGGTGATCAAAACCTGGTCCCGCCGGTCCACGGTCTTGCCAGAAATGATTGGTCTTACCTTTGCCGTCCACAATGGAAAAAAATTCATGCCGGTGTTTGTTACCGAAGATATGGTGGGCCATAAACTGGGTGAGTTTTCGCCGACGAGAACCTTTCATAGCCATTCAGGTGACCGAAAGAAGACCAAAGGAAAAAGCCCTGAGAAAAAGTAATTAACCCTTACTAACTGATGCCCTATGGAAACAGTCGCCCGCGCAAAATACATTAGAATATCTGCTCAAAAAGTGAGGCTGGTAGCCGATCTGGTTAGAGGTAAGAAGGTAGAGGATGCCTTGAATCTCCTCATGTTTACTCCCAAGTCCTCTGCCCCCGTAATTGCCAAGGTGTTAAAATCGGCCGTCGCCAATGCAGGACAACGGCAAGGAGTTGATGTTGATACGCTTGTGGTGAAGCGCATTACGGTTGATGAGGGTCCTACGATGAAGCGGTTTCGTGCCAGAGCGATGGGAAGAGGAACGAGAATTTTAAAACGGATGAGTCATATCACCATTATTGTTGAAGAGGATTAACTGCGCTTAAGTCACGTTTTTTCATAGCACGTAAGGAGGAGTACTGTGGGTCAGAAGGTTCATCCAATCGGTTTCCGTTTAGGCATTAATAGGACCTGGGTATCACGATGGTATGCTGAAAATGATTTTGGAGAATTGCTGCAGGAAGATTTGACCATTCGGAAATACCTGAAAAAAAAGTTGTATCAGGCCGGGGTGTCAAAAATAGAGATCGAACGGGCAACGAGTAAAATACGAATAAATATTTTTACTTCCCGTCCTGGAATGGTTATCGGGCGGAAAGGTGCTGAAATAGATCAGCTGAAAAAAGAGCTGCAAGCCCTGACAGATAAGGAAATTTATATCAATATTCATGAAGTAAAAAAACCGGACCTTGATGCCCAACTGGTTGCTGAAAGCATTGCTCTCCAATTGATTCGAAGGGTAGCATTCAGACGGGCAATTAAGAAGAGTGTTTCAACAGCTCTTAAGTTCGGGGCGCTTGGTATTAAGGTTTCCTGTGCCGGAAGGCTGGGCGGTGCTGAAATCGCACGCCAGGAGTGGTATCGAGAAGGCAGGGTTCCCCTTCATACCCTCCGCGCTAACATCGATTATGGCTTTGCTGAAGCATTAACAACCTATGGCCTCATTGGTGTTAAAGTTTGGATAAATAAAGAAAAAGATTCTTAAACCAGAAAAGAGAAACACGAGGGTTTCGACGCATGTTAGCCCCTAAAAAGGTAAAACATAGAAAACAGATGAGAGGAAGAAGGAAGGGGGTTGCCTCTAAGGGGTGCTATCTCTCCTTCGGTGACTATGGCCTCCAGGCTGAAGGATGTGGCTGGATAACCGCCAAGCAGATTGAAGCTGCCCGTATAGTGATAACACGCCACATCAAGAGGGTTGGGAAAGTCTGGATCAGAATATTTCCCGATAAACCCATAACCAGCAAACCAACTGAAACGAGGATGGGAAAGGGTAAGGGAGATCCAGCTGAATGGGTTGCCGTGATAAAACCCGGAAGGGTCCTCTATGAATTAGAGGGGATTCCCGAGGAAGTAGCTCGTGAGGCCTGCAGGTTAGCTTCTCATAAACTTCCCCTAGCTACTAAATTTCTCTCCAGGAGCCATGCTTATGAAGGCTAGTGAAATAAGAGAGCTCACGCTCGAAGAACTGAGCAAGCGGGAAGAGGATATTTCTGAAGAATTATTTAATCTCAGATTTCAGCTAGCTACTTCTCAACTTGAAAATAAGATGCGGGTTCGTCAAGTGCGGAGGGATTTGGCCAGGATCAAAACTATTATGCGAGAGAAACAAGCGCAGTAGTGACGCAGAAGTCTCTTGCTTACAAACAGGATTGAAGAAATGGATGCCAAAAGATTAAGAAGAACCATAGTGGGTACAGTTGTAAGCGACAAGATGGATAAAACGGTAGTGGTGGAAACCAGTCGTTTAGTGAAGCACCCTGTTTATAAAAAGCTGATAAAAAAAAGAGCAACGTATAAAGCTCATGATAAAGAAAATCAGTGCAAAGCTGGAGACAGAGTTTTGATTGTAGAAAGCCGCCCGTTAAGCAAGCACAAGAGGTGGAATGTCAGAGAGATACTGGAAGAGAGAGCCTAAGTGCTCATTAGCGTAAACTCCTATTTTTGTTTATTGCCATGATTCAAGAACAAACTATTTTAGACGCTGCTGATAATTCTGGTGCTAAAAAGCTTTTTTGTATTAAAGTCCTTGGCGGAACGCGGAGAAGGTATGCCACGATAGGGGATGTTGTCGTCGTGTCAGTACGAGAAGCTATTCCTAATTCAAAGGTTAAAAAGGGAGAAGTGATGAAGGCGGTTGTCGTGCGAACCACCAAGGAGATACGACGTGCTGACGGAACCTATATCCGCTTTGGCAATAATTCAGCAGTCTTAATCAACCCTCAGAATGAACCTGTTGGCACACGTATTTTTGGTCCGGTTGCCCGGGAGCTTAGGGCAAAGAAATTTATGAAAATTATCTCACTTGCCCCCGAGGTGCTTTAGCGTAATGGGTTTCCATGTCACGTGTCTCCGTTTGCTTCCTTTAAGAGGATGGATGTATGTCTAAGAAGTATCATGTAAAAAAAGATGACCAGGTGATGGTCATGGCCGGGAAAGAGAAAGGTAAGTCTGGAAAGCTGCTCAGGGTAATTGCCAAGAAAGAAGGCGCCCTTATTGAAAAGGTCAATTTTGTTAAAAGGCACTCGCGTCC